>NZ_ALKL01000017.1:0-2058 GCF_000286635.1 Veillonella sp. ACP1
CCTACAGAGAATTATTTTAGTTGGGGGATTGTGAGGTATGGCATCGGTGAGAATCTAGTTAAATTTGATGATTCTATGAAGCCACAACCGTGGATTGCCGAATCTTGGTCCGTAGGGGATGATCATAAAACATGGACATTTGTAATTAATGATAAAGTAAAATTTTCTAATGGGCGTAAGGTAACAGCACAGTCTGTTAAGGAGTCTTTGGAACATATTTAATATATAGAGGGTTGTATTAGAATATATAGACCTCTATATTTTTTGTATAATTATAATTATTTACTTTTATATTCTCAAAATACTATAGGAGGTATGTGTATTGTTAGAGAATTATAAATATAGTATATTTATAATTGATAAAAGTGAATAAACTGAGTGTCGGTTCTACCGAGCGTAAAAGAGGAAAATAGGTGCAAATCCTATACTATGAAAATAGCTGTAATGAGGAGCAATATTTCGTATTAGGGTCACTGGGAAACTGGGAAGGCTGAAATGTTGTGATGAATCAAAAGTCAGAAAGCCTGCTCAATCTTGCAGGGCATCGTGTCACAGCATGGTGTTTTTCTTTAGGTTAGTCAGGCGGCTAATCTTTTTTTATGGTTATTTCATAGATTTTATTACACGGCATCATATTATATGTTTACTCTCTATGTGTATCTATGTTTATTCACTATTATGTGTTTTTATTTGAGAAGGGTATAGGAGGTGCCTATGGGCAAACGCTTTGCTAAACAATTAGGACAGTTTATTGTCACCTTGTTTGGCATCACATTTTTGACATTTTGTCTCACCTATTTAGCTCCAGGGGACCCAGTTACGATGTTACTGGAAACGGCAGATACTATCGTGTCTCAACAGACGATTGATGAAACTCGAGCACAGTTGGGGTTGGATAAGCCGTTTATCGTACAGTATGCAAACTGGGTAGTCAATGCAGCTCACGGTGACTTAGGAATGAGTTACTCTGCTAAAAAACCGGTAGTGGATCGCATGTTAGAAGCATTACCTGGTACGCTTATATTGGCAGGAACTGCATTGGTATTTACGATTCTCTATGCATTACCAGCAGGGATACTGAGTGCGTATAACCGGAATAAATGGATAGACTATGTACTGAGAATTCTTTCTTTCATAGGTGTATCTATGCCAACATTCTGGTTAGGCCTTGTATTAATTTACATCTTTGGCTTAAAACTCGGTTTAGTTCCAATTGCTTCGTCACGTATAACGGCGACAGGCGTTATTTTGCCAGCCGTTACATTAGCGGTTGTCGTTGGTTCTAAATACATGCGTCAAGTACGACTCGTTATCCTTGAAGAAATGCAAAAGGATTACGTTATCGGTGCCCGTGCGCGTGGTGTAAGCGAAATGAAGATTTTATTCGGTCACATTTTGCCTAATGCAGTCTTGCCATTGATCACAATTTTAGGTGTTCTTATTGGTTGGTTATTAGGTGGTGTAGCGGTAGTTGAAATGGTATTCTCTTGGCCTGGTCTCGGGAATATGGCCATTTACGCCATCACTATGCGTGACTATCCATTGATTGAAGGTTTTGTGTTATGGGTTGCTATTGCATACATGTGTATCAATGCTCTAGTTGATGCATCTTATGTATTATTAGACCCTAGATTGAAAAGGGAGAGAGCATAATGAAAGAATTTATTCAGAAACATAAATTGTTCTCTTTCTACACTGCATTGATGCTTATTATCGTATTCATTGCTATTTTTGCACCATGGCTTGCGCCGGGCGATGCTTTTTCCTCAGATATGACAAAAGCATTACAAGCCCCTAGCGCACAACATTGGTTTGGTACCGATAAATTGGGCCGTGACGTATTGTCTCGTATCATTTATGGTACTCAATTATCCTTGTTCATGGGTGTATCCATTGTAGTGATTATGGTAAGCATTGGTACAGTTATCGGTGCCGTAGCAGGTTACTTTGGCGGCAAGGTTGAAATGGTTCTTATGCGCTTGGCGGATATTATGTTATCCTTCCCAGGTGTAGTACTCGCCATTGCAATCGCCGGTATCTTAGGGGGCAGTATTGTAA
>NZ_ALKL01000018.1:0-69597 GCF_000286635.1 Veillonella sp. ACP1
TTACAATACTGCCCCCTAAGATACCGGCGATTGCAATGGCGAGTACTACACCTGGGAAGGATAACATAATATCCGCCAAGCGCATAAGAACCATTTCAACCTTGCCGCCAAAGTAACCTGCTACGGCACCGATAACTGTACCAATGCTTACCATAATCACTACAATGGATACACCCATGAACAAGGATAATTGAGTACCATAAATGATACGAGACAATACGTCACGGCCCAATTTATCGGTACCAAACCAATGTTGTGCGCTAGGGGCTTGTAATGCTTTTGTCATATCTGAGGAAAAAGCATCGCCCGGCGCAAGCCATGGTGCAAAAATAGCAATGAATACGATAATAAGCATCAATGCAGTGTAGAAAGAGAACAATTTATGTTTCTGAATAAATTCTTTCATTATGCTCTCTCCCTTTTCAATCTAGGGTCTAATAGAACATAGGATGCATCAACTAAAGCATTGATACACATATATGCAATAGCAACCCATAACACAAAACCTTCAATCAATGGATAGTCACGCATAGTGATGGCGTAAATGGCCATATTCCCAAGACCAGGCCAGGAGAATACCATTTCAACTACCGCTACACCACCTAATAACCAACCGATTAGAACACCTAAAATTGTGATCAACGGCAATATGGCATTAGGTAGAATGTGACCGAATAAAATCTTCATTTCGCTCACGCCACGCGCACGGGCACCGATGACGTAATCCTTTTGCATCTCTTCAAGAATAACGAGTCGAACCTGACGCATGTATTTAGAGCCAACGACAACCGCTAATGTAACAGCTGGTAAAATAACACCTGTCGCCGTTATACGAGACGAAGCAATTGGAACTAAACCAAGCTTTAAGCCAAAAATATAGATTAATACAAGGCCTAACCAGAATGTCGGCATAGATACGCCTATGAAGGAAAGGCTTCTCAGTACATAGTCTATCCATTTATTCCGATTATACGCACTCAGTATACCTGCCGGTAATGCATAGAGAATCGTAAATACCAATGCAGTTCCAGCTAATGCGATCGTACCAGGTAATGCTTCTAGCATGCGATCTACTACCGGTTTTTTAGCAGAGTAACTCATTCCTAAGTCACCTTGTGCTGCATTGACTACCCAGTTTGCATACTGTACGATAAACGGCTTATCCAACCCCAATTGTGCTCGAGTTTCATCAATCGTCTCTTGAGACACGATAGTATCCGCCGTTTCCAATAGCATGGTAACTGGGTCCCCTGGCGCTAAATAGGTGAGACAAAATGTCAAAAATGTGATGCCAAACAAGGTAACAATAAACTGTCCTAATTGCTTGGCAAAGCGTTTGCCCATAGGCACCTCCTATACCCTTTTCAAATAAAAACACATAATAGTGAATAAACATAGAAAGTAAACATGTAATATGATGCCGTGTAATAAAATCTACGAAATAACTATAAAAAAAGATTAGCCCACCTGACTAACCTAAAGAAAAACACCATGCTGTGGCACGATGCCCCGCAAGATTGAGCAGGCTTTCTGACTTTTGACTCATCACAATATTTCAGCCTTCCCAGTTTCCCAGTGACCCTAATACGAAATATCGCTCCTCATTACAGCTATTTTCATAGTATAGGATTTACACCCATTTTCCTCTTTTACGCTCGGTAGAACCGACACTCAGTTTATTCACTTTTATCAATTATAAATATACTATATTTATAATTCTCTAACAATACATATACCCCCTAATGTATATCCTGCAATTAATTATAATTATTCACAAAAATAACTTTCATTATTATTTGTTTGTATTAATTTATACATTATATTCTATTTCTTGAAACAAATGCTACATTTTCTTTGCTTTTCTGTATATAACTGTATATTTTTACTATTTATAGTCTGATTTAATTTACATATAAAACATTTTGCTATACATATAACCAAAAGAGGCTATTACCGAAGTAACAGCCTCTATAAGACGAGAGAATATTCAATTAATCGATACTTTGTTGGAATCGTTGTGCACGATACGCCATCCAACCTTTGCGTATCATGTAAATGCAAATACCAATAGTTACTGCAATAGCACTACCTAGCATGGCATCAACGCCACATGCATATACTGCGTATACACAGTATAGTACACCAGCGCCAGCAACAATATAGAATCGTTCAATACGACGTTTTTCTAATCCAGACATATGCATCATAGTCGGTACTGCAATAATGCAGAGAATATAAGGCAATACATTCGTTACAACCGCAAGGTTTACCAATGTTTCAAATTGATCGCGTAGAGAATCATTAGCTGTAAACATTGTAATAATGGTTTCGATAGCTAATAAGATGAATACGCCACGCACAGGTGCATCCTTACTGTTTACACGAGCAAATACCTTAGGGAAATAACCTGCTTCTGCTGCATTTTTAAATACGCGAGACAATGTAAATTGCCAGCAAAGTAAAGCACCACAGCAAGAGATAATCATGAGCGCCATAATAACATTTGCAATCGTGTCATTGAACATGTAAGCAAATGTGAGACCAAATGGTGCATTAGAATTTAGTAATTCTGTGTTAGGCACGATACCGGCCATAACGTTTGTGGACAAGATGTAAATCACCGCCACTGCTAATGTACCTGCAAATGTTGCAATTGGCACGTTTTTCTTTGGATTTTCTACAGCATCTGCATTTGCTGCTGCCGATTCAAACCCTAGGAAGCCCCACAATGTTAAAGCAATAGATTGTTTAATTGCTTCAAAGAACGGCAAGTCGTTTGGATTCCATGCCGCCAAATACGTATCTGGGCTAAACCAGAACCAGCCAATTGTACCAATCAGTAATACTGGCACAATACAGCCCCAAATAGTAATATTGCTGAGCCGACCTGTAAAACGATTTCCTCTAAAGTTCAAAATCGCTGCAAACCATAACAAGACGATTGTTACTTGACTTGTTTGCGTTGCATTTAGATCAACACCAAAGAATTCTGAGCCATAGCCAACTGCGGAAACTGCAATCGCTATATTAGCAATGATGAGAGATATGCTGTAAGCATAGCTCGCCATAAAATGTCCAGTCTTACCGAAGCGGTGTTCTGCATAACCGCCCATGCCTCCTTTAATTTGGGAGAACATACCCGCTTGAGCAAAAATATACGCTAGTAAAAGCGCACCCACAGCTGTCACGAGCCAAGATAACACTGAAATAGTACCAACTTGAGCCAAATTGGTTGGTAACATAATGATCCCAGCTCCTAGCATATTGGCTGCTACCATTGTGGTTAGCTGGAATACAGACATTTTTTTAGCGGTGGTTTTCATGTATCAATCCCCTTTCGTAAGGTGAATTTTTTCTCGTCCATAATTCACTTAAATCTATTTAAACCGCTAAGTACGTTCAGTTCCTGCTGTAATGGGCGGGAATGTGAAAGTACCGTTTTTATTTGTTTTTCGAATTAATAATAACACCATAGGTGGTAAATGAAAAGTACTTTATTAGTGGACACCGCATATTACACGAATTGAATAAAAATATAGTAATTATATATTATTTTTGATTAGAAACGGTATGATGAATGTGAGAGTATTATTTTCTTTCAGTTTAATCAATTAAATATATGAAAAATCACTATCTATTCAAGTTATAGTGTCGTAGTACAAGACCATTATCCACTGCACGTCCACTCAATATAGACAAAAAAATACGTAAAATTTGTAGATTTCAGCTCTATAAAAATGTAGATGTATGGCCTTTAAAAACATAGACAAAAATTGGCCCCACCAAATGGTGGAGCCAATAGTATAAACTATGAAACCATCTACGATGCTAAGGGTAGAATCCTTACTCTTGTATAAAGTTTACGATGGATTTCCAGCTATCGATTTGTGCTTCTTCGTTAGCAATGATTTGTTTACCATTATTGCGTTGTCTTTCTACACATTCTGGAGCTGTACCAGAATAGTTGTTACGACCTGCTACGCAAGCCTCAATAGAAATAGCATCTAGAATATCCGCATCAAAATATGGAGAAATCGCTTTGAAATCCTCAACGGATAAGTCGAGTAACACACAACCTTTTTCAATGCAATGATGTACAGCATTACCTACGATTTCGTGCGCTTCACGGAATGGAACGCCTTTTTTCGCAAGATAATCTGCCATATCTGTGGCATTTGAGAAGTCATCATCGAGGACAGCTTTCATATGCGCCCCATTGACCTTCATACCGCGAATCATCGCCGCATTAATGGACAATGCAAAGTGTACTGTATCAATGGCATCAAAAATACCCTCTTTATCCTCTTGCATATCCTTATTATATGTAAGTGGCAAACCTTTCAACGTTGTCAAAAGGCCTAACAAATGACCATAGGTACGACCTGTTTTACCACGTACGAGTTCGCATACGTCAGGATTTTTCTTTTGTGGCATGATGCTAGAGCCTGTGCAATGCGCATCATCAAGTTCAATGAAATTAAATTCATTGGAGGACCACAAAATGAGTTCTTCACTGAGGCGACTCAAATGCATCATCACGAGGGATGCAAAGGATAAGAATTCCACAACATAGTCGCGGTCAGATACGGCATCCATACTGTTTTCGTAAATACGAGAGAATCCCAATAATTCTTGCGTATAAGTTTGATCAATACCATAGGTAGATCCCGCTAAAGCACCTGCACCTAGTGGCATGATATCTGCATGTTTAAATACCATTAATAGACGATCAAAGTCACGTTCTAACATGGAGAAATACGCCATCATATGATGACCGAAGAGTACAGGTTGCGCCCGTTGTAAATGGGTATAACCAGGCATGATAACATCACTGTATTTTTCAGCTGTTTCGATGAGCGCTTTTTGCATATCGACGATGAGCTCGCCCATTTCGATAACTGCTTTACGCACATACATGTGCAAATCAACAGCACATTGGTCATTACGGCTACGGCCCGTATGTAGACGACCACCTGCTTCACCGATATCATCAGTTAAACGCTTTTCAATATTCATATGAATATCTTCAAGAGCAACGGAAAACGGAAATTCTCCTTTATCGATTTGGCCCTTGATTTTAGTCAAGCCCGCTACGATAGCATCACAGTCCTCTTGAGAGATAATATTTTGTTTTGCAAGCATAGTTGCATGGGCTTTACTGCCCGCAATATCTTCGGCGTACATTCTAGCGTCAAAAGCGATAGAGGATGTAAAATCCTCTACCGCTTTATCTGTGCCTTTTGTGAAACGCCCGCCCCACAATTTAGCCATTATTTACCTGCCTTTTCTTTCATTAAAGCATTAATTTTGAGAGGTAATCCGAACAAGTTGATGAAACCTGCTGCATCAGCTTGGTTGTATACATCGTCTTCTTCGAATGTTACGAAATCTTCACTGTACAAGGAATATGGTGAAGTTGCACCAGCGGAGATAATATTGCCTTTGTACAATTTAAGTTTTACATCACCGGTTACAGTTTTTTGAGTTTCATCAACGAATGCTTGTAATGCGTTCATCAATGGTGCGAACCACATGCCATCATATACGAGTTCAGCATATTTGTTAGCAATGAGTTCTTTGTAGTGGTATGTTGCTCTGTCGAGGCAAAGGTATTCAAGTTCTCTGTGAGCATACATGATGATAGATCCACCTGGGTTTTCATAAACGCCACGAGATTTCATACCAACCAATCTATTTTCAACGATATCTACAACGCCTACGCCATAGTGTGCGCCGATTTCGTTGAGTTTTTCCAATAATTGTAGAGGAGTGCCTTCTTGACCATCAACGGCTACAGGTACGCCTTCTTTGAAAGTAACAGTTACATAACCAGCTTCATCAGGAGCTTGTTCAGGTGTATGTGTTACTAAATATACATCATCTTTAGGAGCATTTGCTGGATTTTCAAGATCGCCGCCTTCATGGGACAAATGCCATACGTTTTGGTCCATGGAGTATGGATGTGATTTAGTTGCTACAACTGGAATGTCGTGTTTAGCAGCATATTCCATGCAATCTGTTCTAGATTTCAAATCCCATTCTCTCCAAGGAGCGATGATTTTCATGTTAGGTGCTAATGCTTTAATAGCCAATTCAAAACGAACTTGGTCATTACCTTTACCAGTCGCACCGTGAGCGATGGCATCAGCGCCTTCTTTTTTAGCGATATCTACAAGAATTTTGCCAATCAAAGGTCTAGCAAAGGATGTACCTAATAGATATTTACCTTCGTAAACAGCACCTGCTTTTACAGTTGGCCATACATAATCTTTTACGAAATCTTCTTTAGCATCAACGATGTACGCTTTAGATGCACCGGATTTGATTGCTTTTTTCTCAACTGCATCATAATCCTCAGGTTGGCCTAAGTCTACGCATACAGCGATAACTTCAGCGCCATAGTTTTCTTTTAACCAAGGAATGATAACGGATGTGTCTAAACCACCAGAATATGCGAGTACTACTTTATTTGCTTTACCCATGATAACACCTCATAAACTAAATTATACTAGGTATGATTCATACCATTTATTATTATACTACGAATTCATTATGAATTCTTCATGTCTTATCGACTACAGGTGTTAGTATATCACTGCATATTTATAAATGCAAGCAGAAATTTTATTCAATTATATAATATACTTCGTTTACGAACGATATATGTAAATAAAAACAATCATGATGCGAGTACGTATAGCACCATGATTGTTTTCTATGTAGTGTCATATTAAAGGATATATTATTCTATACCAAGATCTTGCTTATATGCATAATCTGCCTCAGCTTGAGATATCATGCCTTGATCTACCATTTGCGCAAGAACTAATTTTTGCCGAGCTTTTGCTCCTTTGTAGTTTTCATAAGGATCCAAATAGGATGGTGCATTTGGTAAAGCGGCCAGCATGGCACATTGGCCTAAGGTCAACCGACTAGGACTGGTACCAAAGTACCCTTCGGCAGCCTCTTTTATACCATAATAATTATGTCCATAATAGACCGTATTCAAATACATGGTTAAAATTTCATCTTTACTATAGTAATGTTCCATCTCTACCGCTAGAATAGCTTCCTCCGCTTTGCGCGACATCGTCCGTTTCGACGACAGAAATAGATTTTTTACCAATTGTTGTGTAATGGTACTACCACCCTCAACGGTTTCACCAGCAACGCTATTAACATAAAAAGCACGCGTCACACCGAGTACATCGATAGCACCATGTTTATAATAGCGCTTATCTTCAATGGCCACTAGAGCCCGTTTCGCATTATCAGGGATGCTTTCAGATTTTACCCATTTATCTTTTGGCACGCGTTGTTGTAGTGCACTTTCAACCTTTTCACGGAAGGTAAATACACGATACACACGGTCCCAACGACTTAGGGTGTCTTCATTTTCTTCTATGGTCTGTTCTACAGTTGTATGAGCCTTACTGACACGATTGCTACCCTGATAGCTTTGATACGTATCATACGCATATATAGCCCCTAGCACGATACAAATGATAAGAACTAATCGGCGCACTATTCGAAATATAAACATAGATTCACCTATATCTGCCTTACAGCAGACTTTTAAGTATACAAACTTTCACAAACGACATCCCTATAATACAACTCATATATATTGATTGTATTGTATCATAAGTTATCTATTTTTAGCATACCTCTATGTATTGTATTTGTTAACCATATTGTCGTATAATAGATAAGATGATGAAGCATGCCCAAATTGGAGGAGTATTATGAAACAGTGTATGGATTCAGACAATCTACATCGTCGATTGCGTAAAATTTTAGGTCAAGTGCAAGCTATTGATCGAATGATTGAAGAAGACATTCCTTGTGAAGATGTACTAGCCCAAATCAATGCAGCCAAATCCGCGTTGCATAAGGTTGGCCAAGTGGTCCTCGAAGGACATATCAACCATTGTGTACGCGATGGTATACAACATGGTGATGTAGATAAAACAATTAATGACTTTACAGTTGCTGTAGAGCGTTTCGCCAATATGGGAAAATGAAAAGAGGCAATATCCTAATGATTAGGGTATTGCCTCTTTTGTGTATTAATCGTGGTTAGTTGTTAAGAACTCGCTAAGTGCTGCTAATGCATCATCTTCGTCTGCACCATCAGCAGTTAATACTACGGATGTACCTTTTGTTGCACCTAATGTCAACACAGTCAAAATGGATTTAGCATCTGCTGTTTTACCATTGGCTGCGATTGTCAATTTGGACGCGAATTTTGCAGCCAATTGTGTAAATGCAGTCGCTGGACGAGCATGTAAACCAGATTCGTTTGTAATTTCTACTGTTACTTCTTTCATGAGTTACCTCTTTCTACGGAGCGCACAAAACGCCTAATATCTTTGCTATTAATATAGGTATTGTATCAGTTTACCCCTATTAAATTCAAGTTTGTTTTTATGAAAGCTATGGCCTATGCCAAACCTTTTTCAGCAAGCAATGATTTTGCATAAGCTGTAATTTCTTCCGCTGTATCCATCGTTAATGCTTTTTGAGCAAATTCTTCACATTCTGCCTTTGTAACAGAGCGCAAAATATTTTTAATCAATGGAATGGATGATGCCGTCATAGAGAATTCATCAAGTCCTAAGCCCAATAAAATCATAGTTGCTACTGGATCACCAGCTAACTCACCGCACATACCAGTGAATTTACCTTGTTCGTGACTCGCATCAATCACATGTTTAATGAGACGCAATACGCCAGGATGCAATGGTTGATATAAATTGCCGATAGCCTCATTCATACGGTCTACCGCCAACGTATATTGGCAAAGGTCATTAGTACCAATGCTAAAGAAATCTACATATTTAGCCAAAATTGGAGAAATTACGGCAGCCGCAGGAACCTCAATCATGATACCTACTTTAATATCTTTATTGAAAGCCACACCTTCAGCCATTAATTCTTCCTTGCATTCGTCGAGCATAGCGTTTGCCGCTTTAACCTCTTCTACAGATGCAATCATAGGATACATGATGTGAATATCACCAAATGCACTAGCCCGAAGGAGTGCACGTAATTGAACCTTAAAAATATCAGGTCGATTCAAGGAGATACGAATGGCACGATACCCGAGGAATGGATTCATTTCTTCTGGTAAATCTAGACATTTTAATTCCTTGTCACCACCGATATCCATGGTGCGAATGATGACAGGTTGGCCCTTCATGCTCTCTGCTACTTGTTTATATTGTTCAAACTGTACATCTTCTGTAGGCAGTTCATCGTTTTCCATGTAAAGGAATTCGGTGCGATATAGGCCAATACCTTGAGCGCCCATGGTCAACGCATGGTCTGCATCTTTGGATTTACCAATATTACCGAATAAATCAACATGATGGCCGTCCTTTGTAACGGCTTCTAAATTGGCAGAGTCCTTCAATCGTTTCAATTCGTCTTGGAAATCTGCTGCTTCTTTTGTATAACGTTCCCATTCTTCATCGGATGGTTCTGTAATGACTTCACCATCAGTGCCCAGTACAACAGCACGCACATCGTCCGTAAAGCTTTCAATATCACCAACGCCCATAACGGCAGGAATTTCTAAGGTACGTGCCATGATAGCCGCATGAGATGTAGGACCACCGGCAGCTGTGACGATACCTTTTACAACATTTTTATCTAGTGAAGCCGTATCAGATGGAGCTAAATCGTGAGCCACGATGATAACCTCACCGGAAATATGAGATAAACCGCGTGGGTTCATACCGAGCATGTTCCGCATCAAACGATCGCCAATATCTTTAATATCCGCACCACGTTCACGCATATATGGGTCGTCCATACCGATAAAAATAGCCGCAAAGGTTTCTATCGTTTGCGCCGTAGCAGCTACGACGTTCATCTTTGAATTTTCTACAAGGGACTTAATACCATCAGACAAGGATGGATCTTGTGCAATTTGCATATGAGCTTCAAAAATAGCAGCCTCATCAGCCCCCATATCAACCAATGCTTTTTGACGAATCGTATCTAATTGTTTAAGGGTAGCGGCCATAGCGCTAGCAAACTTACCAATTTCAGCCTCTACTTGGTCATCGGCTACCTCATAATCAGGTATAACGATTTCTTCTTGTATATATTTGTACACATTGCCAACAGCAACGCCTCGAGATCCAGAAATCCCTTGAATTCGCATATGTGCTCCTCTTTCTATACTGATAAACTACATTACATTATATTTTAACATTTTTACATTGAACAATAAAGAGAGACCCTATTCTGTGTTATAATGTTATATTATATATAGTTAACCGTAGACTTTCACGAGTATCATAGTGAAAGTCTACTCTATTGTAAGGAATAGTCGCATGTATAGTGCGACCTCGAATAGGAGTATGTATGAAATTAACAAAAATGCATGGCCTCGGCAATGATTTTATCCTCTTTTCTGACCCACAAGGGGCCAATAAGGATTATACAGACCTCGCCATCCGCCTCTGCGACCGTCGCACAGGCATCGGCGCCGATGGTCTTGTAATCGTTGTACCATCTAATACATGCGATGTTCGCATGCGTATCATCAACTCAGACGGCAGCGAAGCAGAAATGTGTGGTAATGGCATTCGTTGCTTTGCCAAATATGCCTATGAACATGGTGAAATTACAAAAGATACTTTCACCATCGAAACATTAGCAGGCGTCATGAAACCAACATTGACCATCGAAAACGGCATTGTTACACAAGTGACAGTAGACATGGGTAAACCGTTCTTTAATAGTAAAGACATTCCTATGAATGTAACCATGGATAAGGTCATCGATGTAGACCTCGATGTAAATGGGGAAACAGTAACGGTAAGTTCCGTTCTTCTCGGTGTACCTCACACAGAAGTTTTTGTGGACGACATCACGAAAGCACCTGTTACAACACAAGGACCAATTCTTGAAAAGCACGATGCATTCCCATCTAATACAAATGTAAACTATATCGAGGTTGTAAATGACCATCATATTAAGGTCCGCACTTGGGAACGCGGTGCTGGCGCCACGCTTGCATGTGGCACAGGTTCTTGCGCATCTGCGATCATGTCCCACGAAAAAGGCCTTACAGGTCGCGAAGTCGATGTAGAATTATATCTTGGCACATTACACATCAGTTATTTGGAGGATGGCACGGTTCTTATGACGGGCCCTGCTGAGGAAGTATTCGAAACAGAACTTCCTATCGAATAATATGAAGTGGTTACAATTACTATTACAGGCATACCTAAAATACAAACAAGGGCGCACCATGATGCCAAATAATATAGGACTATTGATCTCATTAGTCGTGTCTATCATCATTATTCTGGCCTCTGTCATGTTGAGTGTCACCATCGGCTACGCATTAATCCTCGTATGGTTGTGCTTCGCTTATGCTCTATATCGCCAAGGCTATAGTCCCAAAGATTTACTCCACATGTCCTGGACGAGTGCCAAAACCTCGATTGTGGTCATGCAAATCTTTTTGCTCATCGGTTGGTTGATAGCCATGTGGCAAGCATCAGGGATTATTCCCATGATTATTGCGTCTGGTATCGAATTAATCAATCCAAATCTTTTCATAATCTGCGCATTTTTAATTACATCCTGCGTGAGTATGTTACTGGGTACATCGCTAGGAACAGTGGGCACCATCGGTATTGTACTAATTACAATTGCCAAAGCTGGTAATCTACCCATTGATATTGTAGCAGGTGCCATTATGGCAGGCGCCTATGTAGGTGATAGAAACTCCCCTTTATCCTCTAGCGCCTCTCTCGTAGCAGCGCTAACGCATACAAAAGTAAATAGCAATATACCGATTATGTTGAAAGATAGCATACCAGCGCTCATCATCAGCTGTATATTGTATCTACTCTTATCCCTATTGTTTCCACTAGACTACACTAACAGTTATCTACCGGATACGATCTATTTCGTCTTCAATATCCATTGGACATTATGGATACCAGTTCTTATCGTTATTGGTTTGTTACCAACAAAGCTTTCTATACGTTGGCCAATTGGTATTAGTGCACTGGCAGCAGCCATCCTCGCAATTATCCATCAAAATTATACCGTAATGGATATATTGCAATTTACCTTAGTTGGTTTTCATCTACCTGATTATAATCCACTAGCGGATATTATCCACGGTGGAGGCTTGCAAACGATGTGGGTACCAACCCTATCTATATTCATGGCTTGTTCCATTTCTGGTATGCTCGAAGGCGTTGGATTTTGGAATGATATTCGCAACCTTTTACAACACGTATCAGGTCGCGCCAAACTCTTTGCGTCGAATGTACTAATTGCATTTATTACAGGTGCTCTAGGTTGTAGTCAAGCAATTGCGGTAATCATGACGCATTCGATTATGCGTACCACCTATGCAAAGGAACGCATTCATGATGAAGATGTTATGCTAGACTTTGAAAATAGCGGCATCCTAATTGCGGCCTTACAGCCATGGAATATTGCGGCACTCGTACCTGTCATTATGATGGATGTTTCGCCTGCTGGTTACGTACCCTTTGCGTTCTTCTTATACTTAGTACCACTCATCTACTGGTATCGCTTGCGACGCAAGGAACAACATATCCATTAATACATTCTATTTTATACGAAATATAGAGGAAAACTTATGATTTATACGATTACTTTCAATCCTGCATTGGATTATATCGTTCGCTTAGACCACTTAACACCTGGTATTATCAATCGTACGGAACAAGAATATGTGCTGGGCGGTGGCAAGGGCATCAATGTGTCAATCGTACTCAATAACCTAGGCATGGATACAACGGCACTCGGTTTTATCGCTGGTTTTACAGGTGACGAAATTGTACGTCAGCTCAATGAATTTGGCGTTCGTGAAAGCTTTATCCGTCTTAGAGAGGGTTTAACCCGCATCAATGTTAAAGTAAAAGCATCCGATGAAGAAACGGAAATCAATGGTCGTGGTCCTATCATAGCCGATGATGAACTACAAGCCTTATACGCCCAACTTGATGCATTAACAGAGCAAGATACATTGATCTTAGCAGGCAGCATTCCGTCTAGCCTCCCAAGTGATATGTACGAAATCATTATGAAGCGCTTAGCTAATAAACATATTCGTATCGTCGTAGACGCAACTAAGGATCTATTAACTCGTGTATTGCCATACAAACCATTTTTAATCAAACCAAACAATCACGAATTAAGCGAAATCTTCGGACGTACATTGTCTACAAAAGATGATCTAGTCACTGCAGCTAAAAAATTACAGTCCCAAGGTGCACAACATGTGCTCATCTCCATGGCTGGAGACGGTGCTATCTTGGTATCCGCTGATGGTACAGTCTATACAAGTCCTGCACCTAAAGGAACACTTATTAACTCCGTTGGTGCCGGCGATTCTATGGTAGCTGGTTTCATGACTGGATACCTCAACACCCAAGATTTACAACAAGCCCTCTATTGGGGTATTGCTACAGGCTCTGCTTCAGCCTTTTCGGAGAATCTAGCTACCAAGGACGAGGTCATCGCCTTGCTTAACACCATTCGTTAATTTTATTATTCATTATATATGTACAGTAAGGAGTACACACATGAAAATTACTGATTTATTAAAGCCCCAATCAATCCTGCTGAATGCATCACCAACTAACAAAGCGGATGCCATTTACACTCTAGGTGATTTAATGGATAAAGGTGGCAACCTATCTGACAAGGCAGAATACTTAGAAGCTGTATTCGCTCGTGAAGAATCCGGTTCTACTGGCCTTGGCGACGGTATCGCCACACCACATGCTAAATCAGCAGGTGTAAAGGAAGCTGGCCTTGCTGCTATGGTCGTTCCTAACGGTGTTGATTTCGAGGCCCTCGATGGACAACCATCTCGCCTATTCTTCATGATTGCAGCACCAGAAGGCGCTGCAGACACTCATGTAGAGGTATTGAGCAAATTAGCAACTATGGTAATTGATCTGGACTTCAAAAACGCTCTCATCCAAGCTGCTACAGTTGAACGTTTCTTAGAACTTATCACTGCCAAAGAAGAAGGCAACTTTGATCCATCTGTAGAAGGCTATATTAAGACGGAAGATGAAAAAGCACCAAGCATTACCGATGCTATCGAAGCAAAAGCGACAGAAGCTATCGAAAAGGTAGTTCCTAAGGTATCTGTAGATAATCCACATTACGAAGTATTAGCTGTTACAGGCTGTCCTACTGGCATTGCTCATACATACATGGCTGCAGAATCTTTAGAACGTAAAGCTAAGGAAATGGGCATTTCTTTAAAAGTAGAAAAAAATGGTGCTTCTGGCATTAAAGATGCACTTACTGCTGAAGAAATCGAGCATGCTAAATGCATTATCGTTGCTTCTGACCGTCAAGTTGAAATGGCCCGTTTTGATGGCAAACCTATGATTCAAACTAAGGTTGCAAACGGCATTAATAAAGCAGAAGAATTATTGCGTGAAGCTATGTCTGGTACAGCACCGGTATACCATGCCTCTCAATCTGACAAAGATAGTGCTGAATCTGCTATCGATGCAAAAGATAGCTTTGGCCGACAAATCTACAAGCATTTGATGAATGGCGTATCTCACATGTTGCCATTCGTTATCGGCGGTGGCATTCTAATCGCTCTAGCATTCCTATTTGATACATTCGATCCAGCTAATGCTAAAAACTTTGGTTCTGGTACACCATTATCCGCATTTCTAATGAAAATCGGCGGTGCTTCCTTCGGATTTATGTTACCTGTTCTAGCTGGTTACATCGCTATGAGTATTGCAGACCGTCCAGGTCTTGTAGCCGGTTTCGTTGGTGGCTTGTTAGCAAACCAAGGTGGTTCCGGTTTCCTCGGTGCCTTGATTGCAGGCTTTGCAGCAGGTTACTTAGTACTGTTAGTTAAGAAACTCGTATCCGGATTACCTCAAGCGTTAGAGGGTACAAAACCAGTGCTCTTCTATCCTGTACTAGGCGTATTATTTATCGGTATCTCGATTACCTTTATCATCAATCCGCCAGTATCTGCTTTGAACGAATGGCTTATGAATTCCTTGCAAACAATGGGTACTACAAGCCGCGTATTATTAGGCCTTGTCTTCGGTGCTATGATGTCTGTTGATATGGGTGGTCCTGTAAACAAAGCAGCCTATGTTATCGGTACTGGTGCTCTTGCAACTGGTGAATATGGTATTATGGCAGCTGTTATGGCTGGTGGTATGGTTCCTCCATTGGCGATTGCCCTTTGTACAACATTCTTCCCTAGCCGCTTTACAGAAGCAGAACGTAAATCTGGTATTACAAATTACATCATGGGGCTTTCCTTCATCACAGAAGGTGCTATCCCATTTGCCGCAGCTGATCCTATCCGCGTATTGCCTTCTTGCATCATCGGCGCTGGTACAGCTGGTGCATTATCCATGTTCTTTGAATGTACATTACGTGCACCTCACGGTGGTATCTTCGTAGTACCAACAATCGGCAACCCACTTCTTTACCTTGCATCCATTGCAATCGGTTCCGTTGTGGCTTGCATTATCTTAGCTATCGTAAAACCAAAACTCAAAAAATAATATCACAATTGGTCTATTTAGTTTAATCATTATAAATGACTGACCAATAACTAATATATGCAAAACACCCTATGTCACAATACCGACATAGGGTGTTTGTATTTCTAACTTATATCTTCGCTCTACTTATCGGATTACATCATCATAAAATGTACCATATACCATTTTAAATATGCGATTAGCAACATGATAGCTTTCAAAATCAAAGTCCGTAGGTGTTAAGAATGTAACATTCTCATAGCCTTTAAGAGCTGGTTGTGTTGGTTTACTTTCACCATTGAGAGTGTAATCCTGTTGATTTAATACCATCCCTACAATACCAGATTCCATCATTTTTATATTCCATATTTCATGTAAAGAAAAATCTGGTAGCCTTGTTTTTAGCTCTGGTGCCTTAGCTACCATATTAGCAAAGGAAAGGTTTAAGTCATAGTCATAACGAACCTTATATTCCCTAATTAAATCAGATGAAGGCAATACAACATATATCTTAGCCTCTATATTTTTTGTATGCGCATCTGTAGAATTATCTCGGATAGTACTTAATTCAATATATTTACCATCTCCACCACCTGTATCACCTTTAGATATAATTCGTGCAAAACGACTAGTATCTTGCAACTCAGTATTAGACACAGCCTTCACAGGATTTAAAGAAGCACACAAAACACATACCAGCGCCACAAGAAATACAAAATGTTTCATAAGGCACCTCATTTCACTACAATGTCATCAAAATGCTGCTGATACGCTACAGCAAACATAGCGTCTGCTACAGCAAATAAGTCTTCATCAAACCGTCCACGATCTAATGGACGTAATTGATGTTCTAAAGGAATTTTACTAATAACCTCTGTACCGTCTACATTATATCGTTTTACCTCTTGTAACTCGACTTGTATCCCTGATTCATCCTGTGCAGCCTTAATCACGGCGTACATAGATGGTGATGGTTTTACAAGATTCATAGCTTGTATTAAGGACCCTAATGAGTAATTCGTATCGTACGTAGCAGTTAATTCATATTCTGTAATAGATGTACTTCGAGGAGTTTCATAAACAGCATAAAAAGTACCTTTTAATTTATAGTGCGGTGCTGCGTATTCTAGAGACTCTACAGAATATGTATTTAAATAACTTATTAGCTTATTTTGTATAGAACCGCCTTCATAAGGATACGATTTTTGATACACATTTTTAAACTGCGATGAACTATTTAATTCATTAATTGAAATAGCTTGAATTTGCATGGTAAAAGCAGCCATCACCATACATGCTAATAAGAATTTTCTAAACATGTTCTCTCCTTTAAAAACAAAACTCGATTAAATTACCCAAAGCATACCATATTTTATTGAGAAATGTATACATAAGTCTAATATTCTCTCGACTTCAAATTGTCAGCATTAATACCTGTATTACCATCAATTATTATAGTAGTATTACCTTCTGCTACAGTTTTTTTCTTACCGCTATTTTTACAAATTTAGAAATAACTACATAACCAGTCTTAACCTTATTCCAAATTACTTGATATACTTTATCTTCTCAACATCTAGATGATTTAGTTTCTCTTCTGTTCTCTAATCAGCTATTATGCCTCTATAACATATGATTTTAAATTTAATTCTAAATTTCTAATTTCCTGTAATGCCATTTTCACTTGATATAGCCTATATTTTTGGAAATTGTACAATAAGCCATATTTATGATAAACTATATAAATATAAATAATTTTTAAAATTATAAATTATTATTTGAAATCTAGTTCGGAGAATAATTCATGAAATCATCTAAGAAACGTCAAGTGACTGCTGCGTTTTTTGCAGCAGCAGCATTGGGTGGCGTTGCTCACGCAGCTCAGGTCCTTAACATGAATGATTTAGTAGGATCTAAAACTACTTCTGAATCAACGACAGAAACTATTAATAATGTAGCGACTCCAGTCGTGCGACCAATGGATACTCAACCTACGGCACCAACTACACAGCCAACAGTGATTACTCCTCAACCAGCAGTTGCACAAAATGTACAAATACAACAAAGTGGTACAGTACAATCAGCTCCAAAAGTAACGCCTATGGTCCCTCGTGTGCGCCCAGTACCAGTTCCAGATACAGCTAAAGCTTTAGAAGAACAATATAGAGCTGTGTCGCAACCACAATATGTTGTTAATAAACAAACGAATACTATGATGGAACCAACATTGGCAATGCATAGTTTAATCAATGTACAACGTAAAACTGAACCGGTTACCATTCAAAAACAAGTAGATGGCAAGCAGCAAATGCAAACAACGCAAGTACAACGTACACCGATCATTGTGCAAGAACAATCTACTACACCATTAGTAGTTGCCAATACAACCACGACTAAATCAGTTATTGCAAAACGGACATTAACAATTCGTGATATTCAACGTGCTGAACGTGAGCGTTTAGCTAAATTAGCGGAAGAACAAGCTGCACAACAAGAAGCAATGCAACAACAAAGCAGTGAACAAGCGCAAGCAGTGCGCCAAATGGCAGCTGAACGAGCTGCCGAAGCACAGCGCCAAGCCGCATTATTAGCGCAACAACAAGAAGCACAGCGCCAAGCTGAGTTATTAGCTCAGCAACAAGAAGCTCAACGTCAAGCTGCTATCAAAGCGGAACAAGAGCGTATTGCAGCTCAACAAGCTGAGGCTCAACGTCAAGCGGCCATCAAAGCGGAACAAGAGCGCATCGCCTCTCAACAAGCTGAGGCTCAACGCCAAGCGGCTATCAAAGCGGAACAAGAGCGCATCGCTGCTCAACAAGCTGAGGCTCAACGCCAAGCGGCTATCAAAGCGGAACAAGAGCGCATCGCTGCAGAGCAGGCTGAAGCACAACGCCAAGCGGCTATCAAAGCGGAACAAGAACGTATCGCTGCTCAGCAAGCTGAGGCTCAACGCCAAGCCGCTATCAAAGCGGAACAAGAGCGCATCGCTGCAGAGCAGGCTGAAGCACAACGTCAAGCAGCTATCAAAGCGGAACAAGAACGTATCGCTGCAGAACAAGCTGAGGCGGATGCAGAAAAAGCTCGTTTAGAAGCAGCTGAGGCGAAAGCAGCAGCAGAAGCGGCTGCAAAAGCACAAGCTGAAGCTCAACGCCAAGCAGCAATTAAAGCGGAACAAGAGCGTATTGCAGCAGAGCAAGCTAAAGCAGAGCAAGAAGCAAAAGCTAAGGCTCAAGCGGAAGTTGAGGCTCAACGTCAAGCAGCTATTAAGGCTGAACAAGAACGTATTGCCGCAGAGCAAGCAAAAGCAGCACAAGAGGCAAAGATTAAAGCAGAACAAGAAGCTAAGACTAAAGCCGAGGCGGAGGCTAAGGCTCAGGCCGAAGCAAAAGCTCGAGCGGAAGCAGAAGCAAAACAAGCTCAAGAGTCTAAATTGCCTGAATCGTATGTTAATGAACGTAATCAAGCTTCTACCAAAGGTTCTACTACAATAGGTGAAAAAAATATACTTTCACAGCCAATTGATCCACCATTACAAGCTGACACATCTGCAAAGATCACCCTCACCTTTGACATCAATAATTACGAGTCAATGACGGGAACGGTGGATAATAAAGAGATTAAATATCGCGCATTTGAATATATCCCATATGTATCAAATCCTATCGATATTGATCAGCAGTACATAAACATTTACATACCTGAAGAGTATTTCAATAATGGCACTGTAAATGGTTATAATACACAAACAGCACCAATCTTTATGCCAAATAATGTTGGCGGTTATATGCCAAGCCAACCTATGGCACCAAAGGTAGAAAATAATAAACCAAATAGTGCTCTCTATGCATTGTCTAGAGGTTATGTTGTTGCATCCCCTGCTACACGTGGCCGTACAAATAAAGCTTCTGATGGTAACTTCATCGGCAAAGCACCTGCAGTCATTGTAGACTTACAAGCGGCTACAGCTTATTTACACGCTAATGATGCGACTATGCCAGGTAACGCAAAACGTATTATTACGAATGGCACTAGTGCAGGCGGTGCCGTTTCCTTATTACAAGGTGCAACAGGTAATACATCTGATTACCAACCATATCTACAGGCTCTCGGCGCTGCTACTGCATCTACCGATGTATATGCATCCTCTGCTTACGCACCGATTACAAACCTAGATGCTGCAGATATGGCTTACGAATGGAGCTATAACGGCATTACATCATTTAATAAAGTGACTATGGGACAAGGTGAATTGCCTCAAGCGAATGTAGGCGGTGCACCAACGCCAATGCAACGTAGTGTACAACGTGTGAACTTAACGAATGATGATGTGGCATACTCAGATTTGCTTAAGAGCCACTTCCCTGACTATGTAAACAACTTACAATTACGTGATAGAACTGGCGTTATTTTAAAACTCGATAAGAAAGGTAATGGCACATTCAAGCAATATGTAAAATCTTTCATCATCGATGCCGCTAATAAAGCTAAATCTAATGGCACTGATTTGTCTCGCTATTCTTTCTTAATATTAGATAAGAATACAGATCTGGTGAAAGACATTGATTGGGACGCTTATAATAGCTTTACTAGTCGTTCTAAGGCACCAGGTGCATTTGACTCTAGATCTAATGATTCTGGTGAAAACAGCCTATTCGGTACAAGCACTAGCGATACTAATCACTTCACGATTACAGCGGCACTACATGATACAACGCCTAATAATGATGTATATGTAGAAAATGCTAAAATTGTTACTATGATGAACCCTATGAACTATCTTGGTTCTCCTAGTGCAACAAATGCTAAATATTATCGAATTCGCTATGGTACAGCAGATAGCAATACATCTGTTGCCATCCCATTAATCGTAGGCACTCGTGCACAAAATCTCGGATATAGTGTAGACATGGCTACACCATTTGGTGTGGATCACGCTGGCGATTACGATTTACAAGATTTATTCAACTGGATGGATTCTATTGTAAAAAACGGTAGATAATCTATCTCGATTATAAACTTATCCCATAACGTAACAAGTCTGTAATAGCCTCCATACATGATGCTATTACAGACTTGTTTGTTATTTTTATCTTATATCGACAACAAAGGCGTCCTAAACAAGCAGGACGCCTTTATTACTAGTATTATATTGAAATGCTATTAATCTTCAGGGAATAAAGCAGTAGACAAGTAACGTTCACCTGTATCTGGAAGAATAACTACGATATTCTTACCTTTGTTTTCAGGGCGTTTTGCCAATTCTGCAGCGGCCCACAATGCAGCACCGGAGGAAATACCTACCAAGATACCTTGTGTATGACCAAAGTCTTGTGCTGTTTTAAAAGCATCTTCGTTAGCAACTTGAATAACTTCATCATAAATTTTAGTATCCAATGTTTCAGGAATAAAACCTGCACCTAAACCTTGGATTTTATGAGGACCTGGTTTACCGTTAGATAATACAGCAGAGTCTTTAGGTTCTACAGCTACAACCTTAACATTAGGATTTTGTTCTTTCAAGAAACGACCTGTACCAGTTAATGTACCACCTGTACCAACACCAGCTACGAAGATATCTACAGCACCATCTGTGTCACCCCAGATTTCAGGGCCTGTAGTTTTATAGTGAATTGTAGGATTAGCTTGGTTTACGAATTGGCCTGCTTCTACAGCACCAGCAGTAGCTGTTACGATTTCTTTTGCCTTTGCAATCGCGCCTTTCATACCAAGTGCACCATCAGTTAACACGAGTTGTGCACCATAGCCAAGCATTAATTTACGGCGTTCGATAGACATTGTTTCAGGCATTACGATAACAACCTTATAACCAAGCGCAGCGCCTACAGCGGATAAACCAATACCTGTATTACCAGATGTAGCTTCTACGATAGTACCGCCTGGTTGTAATTCACCAGATGCAACAGCAGCTTGAATGATAGCAGCAGCGATACGATCCTTTACGGAACCACCTGGGTTAAAGTATTCAAGTTTAGCTAAAATATTAGCATCAGCACCTACGCTTTCACCAAAACGAGTAGCTGCCAACAATGGTGTTTTACCAATTAATTCAACAAAAGATTTTGCAATTTTAGACATAATCAACACTCCTTATATTCGGATATTATGGATACTATAAATGGTATGTAATATATAATTATGTGCCTCTTAAATAGAGCCATCCCAATTATCATATTTTGTATCTAGTTTTGCGTATGTACCATCAATAACGTCTTGTAAGGACACACTTTCTAGATAATCGTGAATGTAATTTTGTAACCCCGCCCAGAATCCAACGGTGCGTTCATTAATGACATCATCCGTAGATACACCTTCATCTAGAGATGAAATAATAGCCATTGATTCCTCTGTAGCCATCAAAATTTCAATGATTGTATATTCACTAGGTTTTTTAGATAAACGATAGCCGCCGTATTTACCACGAATGCTATCAACTAAACTGGCCGCTCCTAATCGAGCCACAATACCTTCTAAATATTTCTCAGATATGCCTTGTCGTTCTGCAACAGAACGTAATGACACTGGTTTTCCCTGACCTTGCTCAGCTAGATCGATGAGAACCATCAAAGCATATCTTCCTTTTGTAGAAATTCTCATGTATATTGCCTTCCTTTTTAAAAGCTAGCGTCCCTTGAACAAACATTTTATATACCTCCTATGCGAATGTATAAAACCTTGTGCATCGCTAGGAATTAATTTCATTATAGAATACTAACTGTAAAAATGCAAGAGTTTATTTCCTACTTTGTCAAAAGGTTTTACGAATAACAGTATTTACCTATACTAATTGGATACACTGCGACAAAAAGACCAGCCCAAAGGCTGGTCTTTTTGCGTATAGTTTGTAGTTTGTTATATGAGGTTTACATTAGTGAATTGGAGAGTGTTTCACCATGTAATGGGGCTTACCGGTATCGTTGGAGATACGATCCGTGCCCAAATGTTGTCATTTGAAGAGGTTGTTGGTCTATCTAGTAGTCTTAGATTTTACCTACTAGGTCAAGACCTGGTGTTAATGTATCTTTACCTGGTTTCCAACGTGCAGGGCACACTTGATCACCATGTTTAGCTACAAATTGAGCAGCTTGTACTTTACGAACAAGTTCTTCTGCAGAACGGCCAATACCCATATCGTGAATTTCTGCTGTGCGAATAATGCCTTCTGGGTCAATTACGAATGTACCGCGGTATGCCATAGCAGATTCAGGATCGAATACATCGAAGAAATCAGCTAATTCGTGTTTCTTATCAGCTAACATGTAGTATTCGATTTTATTAATACTTGGAGAAGCATCAGACCATGCTTTGTGAACATATTCAGAATCAGTGGATACGGAGTAAACTTCGCAACCCAATTCTTTTAACTCTGCATAAGATTCTTGTACGTCTTCTAATTCAGTAGGGCATACAAATGTGAAATCTGCTGGATAGAATACGAATACAGACCATTTACCTAATACGTCTGCAGTGCTTACCTTTACCAATTCAGGTTTTTTGAAAGCATCAAGTGTAAATTCAGGGAGTTTCTTACCAATAATAGACATTGTGTCCTCCTTTATATTTCTAAATAACGATTACTATATGTTCTATTGATGTACCTACATCAAATCTATATCTATCTTTGTCTATATAATAACACTAATCATTTAAAATAGCAAGCATTATTTTTAAATTTATCGATATATTTTTGCAAGTTTTTTCGATACAGCAAAAAAAGAAGGAAGATACTCATTTCTGAGTATCTTCCTTCTTTTTACGTACCACAACGGACTTACTACTTATAGCGTGATCAAAAGCAATAAGTCCTGCTATATTAGCAATACCACGCCGCGTCACATGTCCAGTTGTAGACTGTTGTTTCCCCGATTTACCATATACGAACTGCTCTAATTTAAGTGCAGCTAATATAAAGATACCTATAATAGATAAAATGGATCCCATTTCTATTCTCTACTTTTTAAGTTCCAAAATCGCATCTACAAATCCACGGAATAATGGATGAGCATTGTTTGGACGAGATTTTAATTCTGGATGTGCTTGTGTACCTACGAAGAATGGATGACCCTTAACTTCGATGCTTTCAACAAGACGACCATCTGGAGATGTACCAGAAATAACAAGGCCTGCATCACTCAATTGTTGACGATATTCATTGTTGAATTCATAACGATGACGATGACGTTCGTATACAAGGTCTTCACCATATACTTCACGCGCTTTTGTACCCGCTTCTAATTTACATGGATAGATGCCAAGGCGCATTGTGCCACCTTTTTTATCTACATCCACTTGATCACTCATCAAGTCGATAACTTTGTATTTTGCATCTTCATCAAATTCGCTAGATGTAGCACCTTCCATGGCACATACATTACGAGCAAATTCCATTACAGCAGATTGCATGCCAAGGCATAAACCGAGGAATGGAACTTTGTTTTCACGAGCATAATTGATAGTACGGATTTTTCCTTCTACGCCACGGGAACCAAAGCCACCAGGAACAACGATACCATCAATGCCCTCAAATACTTCTTTAGGATCTACAGAAATATCATCAAGTTCTTCGGAATCAATCCAACGAATGTTCACCTTAGTATCAGTCTCGATACCAGCATGGCTCAATGCTTCTGCTACAGAAAGATACGCATCGTGCAAAGCTACATATTTACCTACGATAGCTACTGTAATATCTTTGCTAGGATTCAAAATTTTATGAACCATTTCTTTCCATGCAGTCATATCGCAAGGACGTTCTTCAAGACCCAATTTCTTAATGACAATATCATCAAGCCCTTGATCTTGCATCATCAATGGTACTTCATAGATGGAATCACACGTTTGGTTTTCAATTACGGCCGCTGGTTCTACATCGCAGAACAATGCCAACTTTTCCTTCATTTCGTCGGAAATATGTTTTTCACTGCGGCATACCAAAATATCTGGTTGAATACCAATACCGCGCAATTCTTTTACGCTATGTTGGGTAGGTTTTGTTTTTAATTCACCTGCTGCGTTGATATATGGTACTAATGTAACGTGAATATACAATACATCGTTACGACCTACATCTTTTTTGACTTGGCGAATTGCTTCCATAAATGGCAAGCTTTCAATATCGCCGACAGTACCACCGATTTCAGTGATAACTACATCGGCATTATCTTCTTTACCTACGCGGTATACATTTTGTTTAATTTCATTTGTAACGTGAGGAATAACTTGTACAGTGCTACCTAAATAGTCACCCTTACGTTCTTTATTGATAACGGACCAATATACTTTACCAGCAGTAATATTGGAGCGCTTGCTAAGATTAATATCGATAAAGCGTTCATAGTGACCCAAGTCCAAGTCTGTTTCAGCACCATCATCGGTTACAAATACTTCGCCATGTTGGTAAGGACTCATTGTACCAGGATCGATATTGATATATGGGTCAAATTTTTGAATAGTTACATTAAAACCACGGTTTTTCAATAATCGGCCCAAAGATGCAGCTGTAATCCCTTTTCCCAAGGAAGAAACTACGCCGCCTGTTACGAAAATATACTTAGTTGCCATGATGCCTCCCACCTACTACATTTTTTCCGGAGCGGAAATACCTAAAATACCTAAGCCTTGACGAAGTACAAGAGCAATCGCTGTGATTAACCCAAGACGAGCTTGTTGCAATGCTGGATCTACGCCAATGATACGACCTTGACGATAGAAGGAGTGGAACATACTTGCCAAATCGTATAAGTAACGAGCAATACGATGAGGTGCACGATGTTCAGCAGATTGAACAACCTCTTCTGGGTATTCAGCTAATTTCTTAATTAATTCTAATTCCATTTCACTTGTAAGTGTTGTGAAATCAGTTTCACTATAATCACCAAATGCAATACCCGCTTCACGCACTTGGTTATAAATGCTATGAATACGCGCATGAGCATATTGGATATAATACACAGGGTTATCATTGCTACGAGATTTTGCCAAGTTGATATCAAAATCAAGTTGACTATCTAGAGAACGCATCAAGAAGAAGTAACGAGATGCATCTACACCAACCTCTTCAATCAATTCATCTAATGTAACGCTATCGCCACTACGTTTAGACAATTTAACGAGCTTGCCATCACGGAATAACGCTACCATTTGAAGCAACAATACAGTCAATTTATCTGGATCATAACCAAAGGCTGCCATAGCCGCTTTTACACGGCATACATAACCATGATGATCAGCGCCCCAGATATCAATCATTTCTTTAAAACCACGGTCATATTTATTACGATGGTATGCAATATCTGCCGCTAAATACGTAGGCACACCATTGTCACGGATGACAACGCGATCTTTATCATCGCCGTAATCAGTGGATTTCAACCATAAAGCGCCATTCTTTTCATACACTTTGCCAAGGGCTTTCAAAGCCTCTACGGAATGATGAATTTCTTCTGTTTCATGAACAGTACGTTCAGAGAACCAATTATCAAATGTAACGCGGAAATTGCGTAATGTTTCTTCTAAACGAGCTAATTTTTCTTTCAAGCCCTCTTCTTTGAATAAAGCAATACGATCTGCTTCGTTCATAGCATTTAATGTATCAAAGCCTTCGCGTTCTGCAATCGCTTTCGCAGTTTCAATAATATCAGGACCACGGTAGCCATTTTCAGGAAATACGAGAGCCCCTTCTGGAATATCGAATTCAGGCATAGAACCATCTTCGTTGCGCTTAGGTGGGAACACTAATGTAGCACCTTGCAACTCTTGGAAACGGTACTCAATGGAGATAGCCATATTATCGATTTGGTTACCTGCATCATTGATGTAGTACTCGGATTGTACATTGTAACCTGCTGCACGTAACAAGTTTACAAGTGCACTACCATACGCAGCACCACGACCATGACCGACATGTAACGGACCTGTTGGGTTCGCACTTACGTACTCTACTTGAATCGTATCGCGTGCACGCAATGGTTGCACACCGTATTGATCACCAGCATTCAAGATAGCTTTCAAGGTATCATACACCATATCGGATTTTAAGAAGAAGTTGATAAAACCTGCACCAGCTACTTCAGCACGTTCAAGCCAATCAAAATCCATATGACTAATCAAAGCCTCTGCAATAGCACGAGGGTTTTGACGAGCCACACGAGCGGATTGCATAGCAATGTTCGTAGAAAAATCGCCGAATTCCTTTTGAGGTGGCACTTCTAGAACGATTTCTGGATATTCCCCAGCTGGCAAACCACCACTATTAATCGTTTCTTGTAATGCCTGTTCAATCCCCGATTTCAGGATTTCCTTCATGTCCATGCTCTGTATCCTCCCGCACGTCTATATCTAACTGATTATAAAATTGCCATTCACCTTCTATGGAAATATCATATCCGAGATGAACACGACCCGTTCCATTGTGAAAGTCTACTGTTAATTCATGTGTTTTTACGGCCATGTGAAGATCGCCTAATGGCGTTTCATATGTGGACTGGCGTTCCTCACCGCGAATATATTGATGTCGCATATTCACAGCACCAGTACGCAAAAGAACAATGGAATCTTCGTAAATCTTGATGGTCGTCTTAACCCCTTCAAGACCTGTTACGCTCGATTCTTCATAGCGAATATATTGGACTCCGTTCTTTTCATGTGAAGTACCTGGAGAAATTAATTCCACCACGGTATCCTGCCCATCTATGTCTCGTTGTACACTTTTTACGGATACTAGAACCCGCTTCATGTTTTTCTCCTCCATGGTCATAACATATCAATATATTATAGCACAAACAAGGGTCGTTTTGAATGTTTTGTACACTCTATTTCAATAGATTTATACGTTCAATTTCTCTATTCTCACCTGACGCAATAAGCTGTAATTTTTGTATCCTATTGAGTCTTTTAATAGCATATTCTCGCGACTGTGCCTCTTGTTTACTTTGAAAGCTTTCATAATAAACCAAATACACTGGTCTACGACATTTCGTATACTTAGCCCCACCTTTTATAACGCCATTATGAGCATCCAACCGTTTTTTTAAATCCGTTGTCCACCCGCAATACAAGCTTTCATCAGCACATCTCACAATATACGTGAAAAATTGTTCATGATTCATCTTATTTACTAGCGTCATCCTTAATCGGCTCAATGGTAATCGAATTAATGATCACAGGATCAACAGGCTTATCATTTTTATCTGTTTTTACCTTACCAATTTTTTCGACCACATCCATACCTTGTACAACTATACCAAAAATGGTGTGTTTATTATCGAGATGAGGCGTAGGTCCCAAGGTAATAAAGAACTGAGAACCACCTGTATTCGGCCCACGATTTGCCATGGCAAGAATCCCCATTTTATTAAAATGAAGATCATTAGAAAATTCATCTGGAATCTCATAACCAGGGCCACCTGCACCTGTCCCTGTTGGGTCGCCACCTTGAATCATAAATCCATCGATAACGCGATGGAACGTAACGCCATTATAAAAGCCTTTTTTTACAAGGTAGTCAAAGTTTTTAACGGTAATAGGCGCTTTAGAGCCATACAAACGAATTTTAATTTGTCCATAATTTGTATCAAAAACAGCATATTCATCTGCAATTGGAGCATTTGTAAAATTAGGCATCTTATTAACCGTTTCAGCTTGTGCAACAGGTGTAATCGTTTTATCTGCACTATTATTGCCACACGCTGCGGTTACTACCATCATGCCCCCCAATAGAGCACAACCTAATATTCTTTTAACATTCATGATAATCCCTCACAAAATATAGAATTTCCCCAAATTATATATACATAGAAAAACCGCTCAACCCATGAGCGGCTCTTTATTAGTATATCATGTTTTCACTATGAATTTCTTTAAAATTCTATAAAAATTTATAATCTAAATGGTCTTATGCCAACGATTAATCAATCCATCCAAAATGCTTACATGCATTGTAAATACCATCCTTATCACAGTCAGTTGTAACATAATCGGCCTCTAATTTAAGCTCCGGACGAGCATTTCCCATGGCAATGTTTAACCACTCCGGTCTAAACATAGACAAATCATTATAGCCATCACCAAAAACGACAACTTGATTTGGCTTCATATTGAAATGTCCAATCATATTGCGAATCCCCAATGCTTTTTCCATAGGTTCATATAAAACGCACCCATCGCCATAGCGAATAAGCTTATGCGTCATATGCTCGATATCTTTTTCCTCTTCTTCTCCATCTTTGAAAAATACATAGATTTTATAGAAATCTTCTACACTGTGAAAGTCGAACTCTGGATCCACTACGGTTTTAAACACGTCCCAATCAGGATGCCATTCTAATATTTCTTTATACGGTGTAATGCGCCCCAATTTATTGCGGTCTGTTACAGCCCATGGAATATGCTTTGACTCAAGATACTCTAAATATTGAATACACATATCTCGATTCATGCCAATCATAGATACCAATTTCCCATCAATGGTTATACTATGACCTCCATCAGCAACTACATTTGTAATTCTAGCTTGCTCGGCAAAACGCATAGCATCAACTTGTATTCTACCTGTTGCAATCGATACTAAATGGCCACGCCGTTGCAATTCATCTATACAATACTGAGCACTATTGGGAATTTTTCCTTCAGGCCATACAGCCAATGTGTTATCAATATCAAAAAAGAAAAATTTTTGTTCCACAAGTCCTCCTATCTATCGCTATATACGAGTTCATATACAAACTATAAACTCTACCCGGTAAGCACTATTCATCTCGTCCACTCATTAATTGAAAGCGTTTTTGTTGTTTCACATCAGGATATTTATCTCGATCTACATCGCTACAAAACATGTCTAAGGGACGTACATACAAATCGCGGTCATCATATAATTTTTGATATACCACCAATTTTTCACCCGTTTCAGAATGTGTAGCCACATCTAACACGTAATAATACATACCTTTAAAATGACGATACAAACCACCTTTTACAATTTCGTTCATAACTACCTCGGCTTACTAAAACGATCTTTCATTTCTTATTAAACATTATACTAGGAAATACTATTTGAAAAAAGATTTTTATCACTATAAACAAAACACTCGCATCCCCCTTTTCTTTTACTGTAATCCTTCTAAGAAGGACTGAGCCAATAGAGTATAAAAGGAGAATGCGAGTAACATTCTACATTTATTTAGTTGTATCTGAAACCAATCCCTTATGAATAAGACCTATGATAAAGCCAAGAATTGCAAAACTTACCCAGCCCATACCAATACCTTGGAACGGAATATATTGGGTAAACAAACCTTCGATGGCATCAGGTGCCCAACCAGCAGTTTCAAGACCGCTCATTAAGGCAGAAATCATGGTCAATCCAATAGTCCAACCATATACGCAACGACGACCGCCAAAAACAGTATCACTTAAGGCTAACAAGATAATAACAATCGTCAACGGATACAATAACATCAACACTGGAATAGCTGCACTAATGATTGTTTTCAATCCGAACAGCCCAAGTGCAAATGCAGCCACAGAGAATATGACAACATACATTTTATAGCTAATTTTGCTATATAGTTTGTGGAAATATGTACTACAAGAAGTAATAAGACCAATACTTGTACTCAAGCAAGCTAATAGAACGATGATAGCCAAAATAATTTGACCAGTTCCCCCAAAGAGGAAGTCCGCACTAGCTGTTAACACCGGTGCGCCTGTATCAAACAAGCCAAATCGCTCTACGCTTGTAGCGCCGATATTCGCAATGAATATATACACAATGCCGAGTAATGCTACCGCAATAGCACCAACCTCCATCACAGTTTTCGTAATAATATCGCGAGATGTAGCACCTGTAAGACGTACAAAATCGATGACGAGAATAGCAAACACCACAGAAGCCAATGCATCCATTGTATTATAGCCATCGAGGAAGCCTTGCAATACGGCTGTACCATTAGTCGCGTAAGCTGGTTGAGGCACCGCATATGCCCCAATCGGTGTAACAAAAGATTTGATAATCAATAATAAAATAACAAGCAATAATGCAGGTGTCAAAATATTGCCAATACGATTAACAAGCTTTTGAGGACTAATCGATAGCCACAAAGAAACGCCAAAGAATATAGCAAGGAACAGTGGTTGCATATCCAAAGTCATGCCTTGTAAAAATGGCTTGATCGCAATTTCATACGCAACGGTACCCGTTCTTGGTGTCGCAAACATAGGACCAATACTTAAATATAAGGCCACTGTATAAATAAGACCATATATAGGATGCGCACGACCTGCTAGTTCCTCAACGTCTTTACATCCGGAATAGCCCATGGCCATAACGCCAAGTAACGGTAATCCTACGCCAGTTAATACAAAACCAGCTAATGCCCATCCTACATTAGACCCTGCGTGTTGACCTAATGCGGCCGGGAAAATAAGATTTCCCGCACCAAAGAATAGGGCGAATAACATCATGCCTATAGCTAAATAGGCGCGCAGTGATAGATTTTCTTTTCCATCCATAAGGTTATCTCCCTTCGTACTACACTATCATATTAGATAACATTATATATGATATGGTAATCTGATTCAACAGCAAAATCGAATTATATCGAACTTTCATTACACCTTACGAATATTAACTTGTACGTCATAGAATGTACTCCCCCATGCTTCATCAGTCGGTCTAGATGCAGTTACAGCATTGATTCCTACCTTAGCGTCACTGGACTGAGATTGCCACCATACACCAAGGGTCACAAGTGTACCTCGTTGTACCGTATCATCTAGATATACTTTAATACGAACAGCCCCTCGATTATTATAAATTTCCACAGCATCACTATTATTAATGTTATATAATGCAGCATCATCTGGATGCATTCGTAGCTTCATCAATTCAGAATCATCAAATTCTAGTTCACAAAAACTAGAATCTAATATACGTATATCATTACCGATAATCAACCAGAATGGTTCATCATCACCATAAGGTTCTGTATAGGTAATCAACGGAATGGATTCTCGAGGATTTAAGATTTCGATTTTGCCTGACGGCGTTTTAAAATCCATCTTATAATTGTCTGGCAATGCTACTTCAACCAAGTCGCCACGTAAAATGGCATCTTGTTCGTCTTGTGAAAGTTTAGACGAATTGCGAACCATATGCTCAATTAGTTCTCGTTCTGTCATGGCAAAGAAAGGATCATCTAAACCCATATGCTGAGCAAGTTCAGAAATAACTTGCCAATTAGATTTCGATTCACCAACCGGAGGAATAGCTTGGTAACTGGCCGCAATTGTATAGTGTCCGTAAGAGTTAAAAATATCATCGGATTCAGCAGAGCTCGTGGCTGGTAAGATAATATCTGCATATGCACATGTATCTGTAAAGAAGCGTTCATGCACAACGGTAAATAAATCATCTCTCATAAGACCTTGTCTAACGAGATTTTGATTTGGTGCCGTTATAGCTGGATTTGATGAAAAGATATATAGACTATGAACGGGAACCCCGCCACTAGTATCCTCTAATCCATGCTCTAGAAGCGCTTTTGGATTTGTCAACAAATCCCCTAATAATATCATCGGCATCATCCGTTTAGACGGCGTTGGTGTATTAGGTTGTTGCATGAATGATTTATTAAAATATTGGCTACTACTAGAACTAGATAATAAGCCGCCACCTAAATGTTGCCATGCACCTACCACGGCAGGGAGTGCATTGATACACCGGCAACTCATTGCTCCATTACCATAGCGGGATACACCACTACCGAGACGGATAAATGGAGCCTTTGCTTTTGCATAGGCATGAGCTAGTTCTTCTATGATTTCAACCGGTACACCACATATAGAGGAAACATATTCTGGAGTAAATGTAGGCAATACATCTCGTACTAGCTCATCATAACCTTGCACATATGCTTGAATAAATGTAGTATCCTCAAGACCATCCCGATGTATGATATGAATCATACCAAGTGCTAATGCACCATCAGAACCGGGTTTTACATACACATGATGTGTGCCTTGATCATAAGTATATGTTTTATGGGTATCTATAATCCATACAAAAGCGCCGTTTCGTTTTGCCACATTCACATCGTGTAATATATGTACATCTGTAGCCGTCGCATTAAGGCTCCATAATATAATCAAATCACTATGTTGTGCTTCTTGTGGTTTGATAGCTACTGTGTCTCCATAAACAGACTTAAATGCTGCTTGTTTCGCAGGAGAACAAATCCCTCTGTCTTGACTAGTAGCGCCAATACAACGGAAGAAATAGTCCGCTGCAGGACTATTTACAGCCCCCATGGTCCCCGCATAGGAATAACGAAGAATACTTTCACTACCATAGGTATTAATAGTATGGTTAAAATTTTCTACAATTCGCTCTAAGGCCTCATCCCATGAAATGGGTGTAAATTGATCTGGACCAATACCTTTTTTACCAATTCGGCGTAATGGTGTCATTAAACGTTTAGGCGAATGAATAACACGCTCATAATGAGCCATCTTAGGACATAATGTGCCCCGTGTGAAAGCGTGCTCTTTATTACCGCGAACCTTTGTCACTTTATTGTCATCTACTGTAAGTATAAGTCCACAAGCATCAGGACAATCATAGGGACATACACTTTTATATTCTTTCATATAAGCACCTCGCTTATCATCGTATTTATAGCAGTAATTTTATATGTATATTTATAGTATCATACATACATCACTATATCTGTAACAAAATTAACGAATATCGATATTTTTCAAACTTCGTATCAATGAATACATTGTATATCAATGCATATAACAAAATCACTTATCAAAATAAGTGTGTGACATTATAACTTTTATTAATGTGTACCATGTAGATACACAATAAATATCGATACTTTTCAGTATTTATTTATAGTTTCTCCCCTACAATACAAACAGATAAGCAACGCATAAAAGTACCATTTTTTACGTTCAGGAATGTATCTATTACCAAAAGTCATAATTTATAATTTCAAGGTATTATCGATTATTTCAGTGCTTTTTGTTAACCTGTGTGATAAATTTCACGTAAGTTATGCAAATTATGTAATGCATTAAGTTATGTAAAACTATTCAATAACTCAACTTTGTGTGCTATACTGACATTGTCATTTGAGAGGATATAGAACTCACCGGACATCATATCACATTCATTGATATAACGGAGTGGAGTCAACTATATCAGGTACATATTTTCTGAAAAGAGGTTTTAACAATGGCAGACGCAAAAAACACTGTTCTTTTCCCTTATGAAACATTGAAAAAATTGAGCATGGATGCTTTCCAAAAATTCGGTTTCTCCGAAAAAGAAGCTGACATCATTCAAGACGTACTTTTGACTTCCGACTTGTTCGGTATTCAAAGCCATGGTATGCAACGTATGGTTCGTTACCACAAAGGTATCACTAATGGCTTGATCAAAATCGACGCAAAACCAGAAATCGTAAAAGAAACTCCAATCTCCGCAGTTATCGACGGTCATGATGGCATGGGCCAATTGTTGGGTCACAAAGCTATGGAAATGGCTATCGAAAAAGCTAAAAAATCCGGTGTTGGTATCGTATCCGTACGTAACTCCAACCACTATGGTATCGCTGGTTACTATGCTAAAATGGCATCCGACCAAGGCTTAATCGGTTTCTCTTGTACAAACTCCGAAGCAATCATGGTTCCTGTATATGCTCGTAAAGCTATGCTTGGTTCCAATCCTATCGCTTGGACTGTACCAGCTGATCCTGTTGACTTCTTCTTCGATTGCTCCACTACAGTAGTAACTCGTGGTAAACTTGAAATGTACAACAAAATGGGCAAAGCTACTCCAGATGGTTGGGCTGTTAACAAAGACGGCGTTCCTTCCACTGACGCAGCTGAAGTATTGGGCAACATTTCCCGTCATGAAGGCGGCGGTATCCTTCCTTTAGGTGGTGCTACAGAAGTTCTTGGCGGCCACAAAGGTTATGGTAACGGCATGATTGCTGAATTGTTCTCCTCCATCCTTTCCCAAGGTGGTACTTCCAATAAATGTATGGTTGGCGGCAAATCCAATATCTGCCACGGCTTCATGGCTATCAACCCTGAATTCTTCGGTGACCCAGCTGAAATCAAAAAACACTTCTCTCAATTCTTACAAGAATTACGTGAAGCTCCTAAAGCTCAAGGTCAAGACCGCATCTACACTCATGGCGAAAAAGAACATGAATCTGTTGCTAAAGTTAAAGCTGAAGGCATCCCTGTACTTAACGGTACAATGCTTGAAGTTCAAGATCTTTGCAATGAATTAGGTTTAGACTTCAAATCCTACTTCGGCGATTATGTACCAGAAGCTCCTGCTACAATGTTCAAAGGTAACTACTAATATCTAATTAGTGTTGGCCCTAACACGGACATGTAGTTAGTACAGAGGGGGACATAAACACTGTTTATGTCCCCTCTCTTATATTTTTTTAACCTCATAAGCTATGAGGTTAAAAAATTTTAAGAGATATATCACTTTTTCTGATAAGTATATCTGTTATTTTATTGTAATCTTTTATTATTACTGAACTTTTACAACTTAATCCAATAGCGAATTACTCATCAATTAAATTGATTATTGCTACATCGTCCTGTTAAGCATATATTTTTATTTTTCTTGAAAGGATGATTTTAGAAATGAGTGCTCTCACCGTTCTATTAGCGCTATCTCCAATCATTTGGTTGATCGTAGCGTTATCCATCTTGAAATTACCTGCATGGCAAGCAACAAGTGTTGCTGCAATCGGTTCTTTCATCATCGCTATTACAGCATTCCAATCCGACCCATTTATTATGGTCACTGGTGCCCTTGAAGGTGCCGCATTGGCAATTTGGCCTATCCTATTAGTTATTACAGCAGCTATCTTCGTTTACAACTTGGTAGTACATACGAAAGCTATGGAAACTATTAAAACCATGCTTTCCTCTGTAACATCTGATACTCGTGTACTTGCATTATTACTTGCATGGGGCTTCGGTGCTTTCATGGAAGGTATGGCTGGCTTCGGTACTGCCGTTGCAATTCCTGCAGCTATGATGGTTGCCGTAGGTTTTGACCCACTAAAATCTATCATCGCATGTCTCGTTGCAAACTCCGTACCAACAACATTCGGCTCCATTGGTATCCCAACAACTACATTGGCTTCCTTAACAAGCCTTGATCCAAGCCATTTAGGTACATTCATTTCCGTACAATTATTCTTGCTTAACCTTATCGCTCCTTTCTTCGTAGTTATGATTATCGGTGGCGGTATCAAAGCATTAAAAGGCGTATTCCTTGTAACATTACTTTCTGGTTTAGCATTAGCTATTCCTGAAACTGTAATCAATGCTGTAATGGGTCCTGAATTATCCGTAATTTCTGCATCCATCGTAATCATGGCAGTGATCATCGGTTGTGCAAAAATTATGCCTCCTAATGATCCTCAATACGCAGTTAAACAAACTGGCGAAGTTCCTAAAGTTTCTGGTGGCGAAGGCCTTGTGGCTGCAATGCCATTCATCTTAATCTTCGTATTATTATTATTAACCTCTAAATTGTTCCCAGCAATCAATGGTCCTCTTGCATCCATTAAAACATCTGTACCTATTTACCAAGGTGCTGGTGCAAAACCTTACACATTCGTATGGATTGCAACTCCTGGTATCATGATTTTCATCGCTGGTATCGTTGGTGGTTTCATCCAAAAAGCAAAAGCTGGTGAAATCTTCGGTACATTAGGTTCCACGGTTAAAAACTTGAAGTTCACATACCTTACAATCATCACAGTTGTTATGACTGCTAAATTGATGACATACTCCGGTATGACTGCAGATATTGCGAAAGCAATGGTTGCTGGTACAGGTTCCTTATACCCTCTATTCGCTCCTATCGTAGGTGCATTGGGTGCGTTCTTAACAGGTTCCGGTACAAACTCCAACGTATTGTTTGGACCACTTCAAATCGCTGCAGCTCAAGGTTTAAATCCTACAAACTTCGAAGATCTTGGCTTCTGGTTAGCAGCTGTTAACTCCGGTGCAGCTGGTATCGGCAAAATGTTGTCCCCACAATCCATTGCAATTTCTATTGGTGCCGTAGGTCCTGCTTTGAAAGCATACTTAGAAAACCACAAAGAAATCAATGCAGAAGAAGCTCACAACTTAGAACATGAAATCGAAGCAAGTGTTATCATGAACAGCGCGTTCAAATACTTCATCATCTTCATCATCATGCATGGTTGTATCTCCTTCTTCGGTCAACATTTCATCCATGAAATTCACCACATCTTCTTCTAAGAATTGGTAATATAAACGAACAGCTCATTCGTGAGCTGTTCTTTTTATTTCAAATACTAATAAGCAATACCCTTGTTACTCATACATAAACCTATAGCTTTTTCTTATTAATCATGTTACAATACCCTTGTTAAATAGATAAAATCAAATGCAGTCTGCGAAGTGCGATTCGCAGACTTTTATTTTTCCCTTTTTTTAATATAGGAGATTTTATGGAGTCTACAAAGAAAATATCTTTATTCATTGTCGTATTTCTAGGACTTCTTACGGCTATCACGCCACTTGGTACTGATTTATATCTACCAGCATTACCAATCATGCCTCATGAACTTAATACAAATGCGTCCCTCATTCAGATGACAATTGGTATTATGACTTTTGGTATCGCTATTGGTCAATTGATTGGCGGTCCTCTTAGTGACTCATTGGGGCGGAAAAAACCACTCATCATTGGCAATATCCTCTGTGTAATCGCTAGTATACTCTGTGCTATTGCGCCCAATATTGAGATTTTACTAGTTGCACGATTTTTACAAGGTTTAACAGGTTCTATCGGAGTTGTTATTGCTAAGGCCATCTCCCGAGATTTTGCATCTGGTAAGGAATTAATGCGACTCATGTCTCTACTCATGCTCGTCAACGGATTAGCTCCTGTTATTGCACCGCTTATAGGTGGTCAGATTTTATTATTTTCTACATGGCGCTTTATTTTTATTGTCCTCGCCGTTTTCTCTGCAGTGTTACTTATGGGCTCTTTCATTTTTACTGAAAGCCTACCATTAGAAAAGCGTATTTCCGGTGGTATAGCAACAGCGTTTAAAAACTACGGTGCTCTACTAAAAGATAACTCTTTCTTAGGCCAGACTCTAGTTCAGCTATTCGCCTTTGGTGGTTTCTTTGCCTATATTTCGGGTTCATCCTTTGTATATCAAAATATATTCAATTTATCTGCCCAAGAGTTTAGTTATATGTTCGGGATTAATAGTTGCGGTATTATCCTCGCTAGCGTAATCAGTGCCAAAGTAAGTAATGTGGTAAAAATAAAAACCATTTTACATACTAGTCTATTGCAATTAACGATTGGTTCTATCCTATTCCTTTGTGCAATGTATTTTAATTGGTCCTTTATTATAACTAGTGTCATTCTGTTCTTTACAGTTTGTACCGTATCTGTATTTGGATCAACAGGGTTCTCTATGGCAATGGCGAAATATGGACACAAAGCAGGTAGCGCCTCTGCTATTTTAGGATTTGCAGCCATGTTTTCAGCCGGATTCGTATCCCCATTAGTTGGTATTGGTGGAAGTCATACTGGTATCCCTATGGGGATTGTTATGGTTGTATGTGCTGTATTAGCATTAGTATGCTTCTATACAATGATTAAAGAAGATTCATCAATTTCATAAAAAAGCGTCCCTCATATGTCCCCTCTTTACTGGTTGTTCAGTAAAGAGGGGACATATCACTAGGGACGCTTTTTTTATATTCAGTAATTATATAATTGATTATTACATTATCATTCAAACATTGTTGCTAACAACAATTTCAATCGATTTGCTTGGTTTACCGCACTTGAACCTGGGTCATAGTCGATGGCTGCAATGCGCACATCAGGATATGCTTCGGATAATGTTTTTACCATGCCTTTACCACTAACGTGGTTAGGTAAGCAGCCAAATGGTTGCAAGCAAACTACTTGTTTTGCACCTTTTTCGATAAGATCAATCATATCACCTGTAAGGAACCAACCTTCACCGCATTGATTACCAAGGTCAATATAATGAGCCGCTTCTTTTGCAACCTTCGTCATCCGTTGCAACGGATCAAAATGCTTGGATGCTGCAACAGCTTTTGCATATGGCAAGCGGTATAATTCTAACGCTTCGCGAGCCAAGGATCCAAAGAATCCGGAAAGCCATGTACCATCTAAGTGTTTAGCACGATATGTACCATCCATAGCACAGTATAAGAAAAAGTCTAGTAGACCAGAGGTTACAACCTCGCCACCTTCCTTCTCTATAAGTTCATTAATATGGTTGTTCGCACTTGGATGGAATTTAACGTAGATTTCACCTACCACGCCAACACGAGGTTTCGGCTTAGATTTATCAACTGGTAAATTGTCAAAGTCTTCAATGATGTTCTTAATATATTTACTATATTGGAATATATTAGCTTTTGTAATACGTTCCCGTAATTTTTTAACCCAATAATCGCACAATGCATCTGCAGATCCTGGATTAATTTCATAAGGACGCGTAGCCAATACACATTGCATCAACGCATCGCCGTATACTACGGCTTGAATCATGCGATGTAAGAAGGATTTAGTCAATTTAAAGCCTGGTTGACGTTCCATATCACTCGCATTAAGTGACAAAATTGGAACTTGTTTCATACCTGCATCGATGAGGGCTTTACGCAAATAACCAATATAGTTGGTAGCACGACAACCGCCACCGGTTTGAGAGATAATAACAGCTGTTTTATTAACATCGTATTTACCAGACAATAAGGCGCTCATCAATTGGCCTACAACGATGATAGCAGGATAACATGCATCATTATTGATATATTTTAGACCTATCTCTACATCTTCACGAGTTGGAGCAGGCAACATATCAAAGTCATAACCTTCAGACTTAAGCACTGGCTCCAATAGTTGGAAATGAAGAGGTGACATTTGAGGCACCAAAATCTTATAGGTTTTACGCATTTCTTCGGTAAAGACAACGCGTTCATAATCATATGCTGGTGTATCATCAATAACGGTCTCTATAGGAGCTTCTGGATTATGATGTTTACGCATACTCCGTTCCATTACGGATTGCAAGGAGCGTAAGCGAATAGTGACAGCGCCTAAGTTTGTACCTTCATCAATTTTAAGCAATGTATGAATCTTATGCTTTGCAGATAAGATATCCTTTACTTGGTCTGCCACAATGGAATCAAGACCACAACCGAAAGAGTTCAACTCAACAATTTGGAAGCCTTCCGTACGACTTACAAATTCTGCTGCATGATATAGACGACTATGGTATGACCATTGGTCTACAACGCGAAGATGTTTAATATCCTTACCTAATGGTGCTACACCATCTTCGGTAAGAACCGCCATACCAAGAGAGGTAATGAGCTCTGGGATACCATGATTAATACCGGAGTCTAAGTGATATGGACGACCAGCCAATACGATGGTAGGCACTTGTTCTGCTACGAGACGAGATACAGTTTTCTTTGTCATCTCGCGATAGTCAGCCTTACATTTTTCTTGTTCGGCCCAAGCAGTCTCAACGGCATTAGAAATTTCAGATTTAGAGAATGGCAAATCTTTTAAGGCTTTCACCAACGCAGGCACCAATGATTTCTTATCTGCTAGTGGCAAGAATGGCGCATAAAATGGCGTTTTTCCCATCACATCTTGCATATTGTTTCGAATCAATTCTGGGTAAGAAATAACCATAGGGCAATGGTAATTATTGTCGTGGCTAAATTCCTTTGGACCATGTTGAATACATGGGTACCAGATTAAATCAACTTGGGCTTGGGCAAGATCACGAATATGACCATGAACGGCCTTAGCAGGATAACATGCTGTATCGGAAGGAATCGTATCAATGGCTTTATTATATTGATCCTTCGTCGTATAATCTGACAATACCACTTCGCAGCCTAATTGATTGAAGAATGTAAACCAAAATGGAAAATCTTCGTACATATTGAGGACGCGAGGAATACCAATACGCAATTTACCTTCAAACTCAGGAATATTTTTCTTGAGGAAGTAATCAAAATAACGGCGTAATTTTACGTCTACCATATTGGGAACAGGCTTATGTTTCTCTTGAATCATATCACCGGCACCTCGGTCGCAACGATTACCCGTTACATAGGTACGGCCATCAGAGAATGCATTGATGGTAAGCATACAATTATTAGAGCACAATCCGCAATTACGCATGGATGTAGACACTTGCAAGGATTTCAAACCGTCACTATCAAGCAATGTGCTATGTTGATTTTGTAACTCTTCTGCCGCTTCAGAAGCGAGCAATGCCATACCATAAGCACCCATCAAGCCGGATACATCAGGGCGAATTACTTCGACGCCCATTAATTTTTCAAAGGCACGAAGCACCGCTTCATTATAGAATGTACCACCTTGTACGACGATGTGGTCACCTAATTCCTTAGGATCTTTTACCTTAAGCACCTTATACAATGCATTCTTGATAACAGAATATGCAAGGCCAGCGGCGATATCCGGTACAGTAGCCCCTTCTTTTTGCGCCTGTTTTACCTTGGAATTCATAAATACGGTACAACGAGATCCCAAGTCGATTGGCATAGGTGCCAATAAACCTTCTTTGGCAAATTGCTCAATCGGCAAACGCAAGGATGTAGCAAAGGTATCAATAAAGGAACCACAACCAGAGGAGCAGGCTTCATTCAATACGATGTCTTCAATGTATCCATCGCGTACCTTTGTACATTTCATATCTTGACCGCCAATATCCAAGATGAAGGATACATCAGGGCAGAAGAATTGAGCAGCCCGATAATGGGCAATTGTTTCTACTTCTCCAATATCGATACCAAGAGCGCGTTTCAAGAAAGCTTCGCCATATCCAGTTACACCAGAATGAGCGATATAAGCCCCTTTTGGCAATAAACTATAGATTTTCTCTATTAGCTCTTGAGATTTTTCTAATGGTTTACCATGATTTGGGCCATAGTGAGAGAAGATGATTTCATTCTTGCTATTAATCAAGACAACTTTCAACGTGGTAGAACCCGCATCAATACCAAGGTAACATGGACCTTCAGCATCTTTAATATCACCCTTCGGTGTTACCGCCTTAGCATGACGTGCACGGAATTCTTCTAATTCCGCTTCATTTCTAAATAGCGGATCCACACGATCGGTTGCTTCCATTGGTACACCAATAAGCGCACCGATTTCCTTCGTCAATTCACCTACTGTAATATCACGACATTCATCATTCATGAGAGCTGCGCCTAGGGCAATAAACAACTCACCATTTTCAGGGATGATACGATGTGCTTCATCGAGTTCTAAGGTGTCGCAGAAGCATTGACGTAATTCGGATAAGAATGTCAATGGACCACCGAGGAAGGCTACATTTCCTTCAATTTTATGACCACATGCAAGGCCTGCAATCGTTTGGTTAACGATGGCTTGAAATACGGACTTTGCAATATTTTCATGAGACGCGCCTTGATTTAGCAATGCTTGTACGTCTGTTTTCGCAAATACACCACAACGAGCGGCAATTGGGTAAATAGTATCCGCATTCATCGCCAATTGATTAAGGCCGGATGCATCAGTTTGCAATAATGTTGCCATTTGATCTATGAAAGCACCTGTACCACCGGCACAAGAACCATTCATGCGATGTTCTGCAGTACGACCTAGATACGTAACCTTAGCATCTTCACCACCAAGTTCGATAATAACATCAGTTTGTGGGTACAACGCTTTTATCGCCTTTGTTTCGGCAATTACTTCTTGTACAAAAGGTATACGCACCTTATCAGCCATCGCCATACCGCCAGAACCTGTAATTGCTACATGGACTTTTGCGTCTTCATAGCCCACTTGAGCCTCTTGTAGCAATGTATGAACAGTATCCAAAATATTGGCGTAATGTCGGATATATTTTTTATACAAATAATTATCTTGTTCGTCCAACAAAACGACCTTGACCGTTGTAGAGCCAACATCGATCCCCATACGTAAGGATTTTTGCATATATACCTCTCTTGAAAAAAATGAAGAATTAGTACGCTCGCACCATTTTTCTTCATACATTTAAGTAAAAGTTAAATAATAAAGCTTTTAACTACACATCTAAAAAATTAAATATTAAATATATTATACAACAAACAGAGATTAATTCTAGGTTTTGCCATATTCCAATGTGGTATATAGAACATGACTATTCCTAATAAAATATATATAACTCTATATGTCATGTATTTTTTATTATACCACTTTGAAGTGAAAAATATTGTGTGTAAAGATACATTCTAAAATTAATATGGTTAGCTATCACTTATTTATATATCTAAATATACCGAATTACCTTTTTATTTATAAATAATTTTACTCTATAATGTTATAATAGCTATTAATGAGTCATATATTTCATTAACTGTAATTGATTTATCCATTAGTATGGATCATGTAGGAGACCTATGGAACTGACAGATATTCAAATTCCTAGCGATTTGCGCGACTGCTCTATATCAGAGCTCGAGGTCATCGCACAACATATACGAAACTTAATCATCCATAGAACATCACACATTGGCGGTCACATCGGTTCATCCTTAGGAGCCACTGACATTATTGTTGCTTTGCATCATGTGTTCGGCCTTGATGATGCTCAATTCATATTTGATATTTCCCATCAAAGTTATGCTCATAAAATTTTAACAGGCCGTTACGAAGGCTTTAAAAATAAGGACAAATTTCACACCGTATCCGGTTATAGCAATCCTGATGAAAGCACCTACGACGCATTTCACTTAGGCCATGCTTCCACAAGCCTCAGTTTAGCTTGTGGGCTCATGATTGGACGCGATTTACAGCATAAAACGCATCCAATTATTACGTTAATCGGCGACGGAGCTCTCTCTGGTGGCGAGGCTTATGAAGCATTAAATCACTTAGCCACAATGTCCTCTCAATGTTTGATTATCATCAACGACAACGACCAATCTATTGCAGAAAATCACGGCGGTTTGTATAGCCATCTTCAACAATTACGCGAAACTAATGGTGAAAGCCCTAATAATATCTTTAAAGCTCTAGGCTTTTCGTATCGTTACGTCGACGATGGCAATTCGTTGCCAACCGTAATAAAGGCTCTAAAAGAATGTAAAACAGAGACAACACCGATAGTGCTCCACATCCATACGACAAAAGGCTATGGTTACAACAAGGCTATTACCAATCCTGAAAGCTTTCATAATCCATCCGGATTTGATATTGACACAGGGGAAACAAAAAAACGCTATACCAACAGCTATGAATCTATCGTTGCAAAACAACTCATTGATGCACTGGAGCAAAACAAAGCTGCATGTATCGTTACAGCTGCTACGCCTGGCGGTTTCTGTTTAACCAAAGATATACGTGAAAAATTAGGTGCTCAATACATCGACGTAGGCATTGCAGAGGAACATGCTACAACATTACTTGCTGGCATTGCCCACAACGGTGGCACGCCGATTTTACCGATTTACAGTACATTTTTACAACGTGCCTATGATCAAATTATTAATGACCTATGTATTAATAATAGCAATGCACTGATCCTTGTATATCGCGCGTCCATTTATGGTAATAAGGATATGACACACCTTGGATTCAATGATATTACTATGCTCAGCAACATGCCCAATCTCATGTACCTAGCACCTACAACAGTAGAGGAATTAGAATCTTCCATTCGTTATGGAGTAGAACATCACAATCATCCTATCGCCATCCGTATTCCTGTAGGATCACCGATTTACGAAACTAGTCAATCCAATACAACAGGATGTCCTGTAACGTCGTGTAACATAACCCAATCAGGTAATACGATTGCCATCATAGGTGTCGGTAATTTCTACCATAAGGCGGTCGAACTTAGCCACGCAATACATGATGCCATTCATATCTCTCCGACGCTTGTCAAACCACTTTGTATTTCTAGTTTAGACACTGATACATTGAATGAATTAACAAAAGACCACAATATCGTCATCACCTTAGAGGACGGCGAACTCGAAGGTGGCTATGGTCAAAAAATTGCTAGCTATTATGGAAAAACGTCCATGAACGTCTTAAACTATGGCATTTCCAAACAATTCTACGACCGATACAATCCAGAAGATGTATTACAACAAAATCACCTAGATTTTAAACACATTTTAGATGATATACAAAACATACAACATTAATTCAATACATATATGTCAAAAAGGGGCTGTAACAAAACAGCCCCTTTTCGTATCTATAGAATTTGTCATGAGAAGGTATTGTATCAGATACATATATTATTAACGATCAATTAGAACGCTGGGATGATAGCTCCCTTATAGAGTTGACGTTGTTTGCTCGATAGAAATAGTTACAGGCGCTGATAATTTAGCCTCTAACCAAGCTTTTATTCGTTCCAAATCTGCATCAGATATAGTGGATGTAGTATGGATAATCACCATATAGCGACTCGCTTTAGGCTGTTCTAGGTTATCTATTAAAGGCATGCCTTCCACTTTGCTTACAAACGGGAATAACGCCTTTGCTTCAGCTTCTGTCGTTTTCATAGTATTTATAGTTTCACTTACTAATTGATAAGTTGGCTGGTATAGATTACTCAAGTTTTTATATGTTTCAAGATTCTCTGAAGATTTATTCAAGTTCGTCTTATCCATAGTAGATTTTTTCTCATCTACGCTATTAACAAATCGTAATGTATAAGGCTGCAAGTACTCATCCTTATGTAACTTGTCATCCAACTGGGCTTGCTCCTCTGAAGTCACAGGAGCTCCTATAACTACTATGTCTACTAGCTTATTCGTTTGATCCAATGAATAATCAATCACTTGTCGACGTCCCTCTTGATTAATATCATTCTTAATAAACTGCTCCATATGATTTGACTCAGAATACTTGATGGTCATATCATAGCCCGCATAAATACTTGGTATAGCCATAATAAGACCAATCACGAGAAATATTAGCTGGTTACGACGATTAACCGCTTCTGCTTGTTTATGGAATGGCAAACTATATACACCCTTTAAAACAATAAAAGATGCAAAGAAGATGAAGAATGCATTTATAAAGAATAAATAGCTAGCCCCAAAGAAATAATTCCAATTTCCATTAGCAAGTCCATATCCTGCCGTACATAGTGGTGGCATAAGTGCAGTCGCAATCGCAACACCTGGTATAACATTATCTAAGGTCTTACGCGTTTGCCCAATAATCCCAGCTAACCCACCAAATATAGCAATGAATACATCAAAAATATTCGGTTCTGTACGCGCTAATAGTTCAGATGTAGCCGTCTGAACGGGAGAAATATAAAAATATAAAGCAGATGCCAAAACAGCAATCGTAATCTGTAAGGACAATCTTAAAATACCGCTTTTCACAACTGTAAAATTAAGCGTAGCGAAGCCAAAACCAGTTGCTAAAATAGGTCCCATCAACGGCGATATAAGCATAGCACCAATAACAACTGCCGTACTATTCATATTCAACCCAATAGAGGCAATAAACATGGAGAGGATCAGGATAACCAAAGCAGGTCCCTTAATCTTAGCACCACCTATCAGTCTTTTGGCGATAGTTGCATCATCAGCTCGCTCAAAATGTATATCAAAGTATTTATTTATTTTCATTCGTCCTCCTTATAATTTCATCAAATCTGCAAAGGTCCCTACGTTTACAAACATATGCTGTGTAGTTTTGAGCATTTGAACCATTAAGATAGCTCCTGTCCCTTCCCCCATCGACATGTGGGCTTGAATAGGAACCATGTCTTGTGTAATATCTACCTCTGCTAAAGCTAGCTCTGTGCCTTTTTCTCGAGAGTTATGAGATGGCAATGCATAATCCTTAACACGATCATTCATATGTACCGCACAAGCTGCTGATACAGCTGTAATAAAGCCATCAATGACGAAGGGCTTTTTAAACTCAACACAAGCGAGCATAGCCCCAAGAATAGCAGCAATATCAAAGCCCCCTACATGGGCTACGATTTTACGAACTCTTTCAACTTCACTGTCAGAAACGATACTAGTCTTATGCTTATCTAATACAGCGCGCACAAAATCAATTTTTCGTTTCATCAAATCTGGTTTATTCGGCCAAGAACCAGGGCCTACTGTTTCAGTGGGATCCGCTCCAGTTAAGGCAGACAACACACAGGCAGAGGTCGTCGTATTACCGAGTCCCATTTCACCAAAGGAAAAAAGATTTATCCCTTGCTTTACATAATGTTCAACTCGTCCATAGCCAGCTTGAAAGGCACTATTAAATTCATCCTCACTCATAGCAGGATGGTTTAATATATTCTTTGTCCCCTTTGCGACCTTGCGATCCACTCCGATGCCATCATCTGAGGCAATTCCTACATCCACAACTTCATAAGGAATATTGTTAAAGTTACAAAACTGTGTAGCCGACGAACGACCTAAGAGCATATTACGCGACTGCTTTTGCGTTACCTCATAGTTATAACCTACATAACCTTCCATATTGCACCCATTATCGGCGGAAAATATGATGTGCTGAGGTCTAATTTCACTATCGATACGGCCCCAAGCCGTACAAATTTTACGAAAATAGGTTTCCCATAAACCAAGGCCACCAGGTATTAGGCACTTAGGTTGGAGGAATTTATTCAATTCTTTATCAAATGAAGTTATTTCGTTATCTTTCATTTTATATAGTATTACCTTGTCGATATAAATCTAAGAAATTTTTGAGGACTCGACCTGTTAATCCCCATATCGTATATTGCTTATAGGGATAAAAATAAACAGAATAGTTCTGCCGAATTTTCCAATCTATTTGATACCCTTCTAATAAATGGAACGGAAAATCTCGTAATGGTTTAGTTCCGATATCTAAGTGCCCTACCGTTGGTTCCATATTCAATAAATACGAAAGTGGTACCGTAAAAATTTCACCGACCTCATCAATATTAGGGCGAAATTCATCCGTATGTAAACGTACAGCCACTGCATGTAATTTAACACCAATGGCAGATACTAAACAATCTAATGCACCTAACAATTCAATTTGCTCTGTATCTATTCCTAATTCTTCCGAGCATTCACGAATAGCCGCAGCAGCTCCAGTTTTATCGGTGCTTTCACAATGTCCACCAGGAAAGCTAATTTCACCAGGCTGTCTACGTAAGGTCTGACTACGCACCGTAAATAGGACGTGATCCTCACCATCAATTTCAAGCAATGGCACTGCTACCGCTGCAGTTATAACATCAATATCTGTAGCCACTTGTGGTTCTCGTCCATTTAAATATGCACTTAATTGTCTATCCATAGTCATCCCCCTTTTCTTAATTATACCAAGAATCGTTTTCCAGAAAATAGTATAAATGGCACAATTTATAATCTATGATTTGAAGACGAAAATAGGTTACCTCACATACAAGAGGTAACCTATATATATATTATACTTTTATTAAGTACAATCTACGCACCTTGGAATTGAGGCATGTCATCATGAGAGTCAGGATCGTCTAATGTACCTTTCAAATCATTATCAACCATAGCACATACAGATGCATCGGACCAAACGTTTTCGGCCGTTTCAATCATGTCGATAATTGTATAGATTGGTAAAATAATACCAAGCAAACCGATTGGTGCACCAATGGAGCTCATCAAGGACAATGTTAAAAAGTAACAGCCCATTGGAACACCGGCATTACCGATGGCTGCAAGAACAGCAATGAATAACCAAGCAATCATTGTACCCATAGTTAATTCAATACCTGCATTTTGCATTACAAATAAGGATGTAACAAGGATAAACGCTGCGCAACCATTCATATTAATAGTTGTACAAATTGGTAACACGAAACGCGCTACAGAAGGATGGGCTTTCAAATTGTCTTCTGCAGATGCCAATGTAACAGGCAATGTAGCAGCAGAAGATTTCGTAAACAATGCAACAGCTACGGCTGGAGACATTTTGCGGAATACATCGATAGGATTTAAACCACGGAATAACAAGAACAATGGAATTACAATAAAGAATTGAATCAAGTTGCCGCCGATTACAACAGCTGTATATTTACCTAATGCACCAACGATGACCCCTGCTTCGATTTGTGCAGATAATTGACCTGCAAAAGCAAGGATACCGATTGGTAAAACGTAAAGTAAACCTCTAATCAATGTGAATAGTAATTCTTGTAAACCAAATAACACCTTCAATACTGCTTCACGACCTTCTGTACGAGGCATGAAAGCAAAAGCTAAACCAACAGAAGCAGAAATGAACATAACGGACAATACGTTACCTTCTAAATACGGTTTCAAAATATTGTTAGGAATAACGGATAAGAAATGATCATAATATGTTACGTGACCTAATTTTTCAGGTACTTGCGCTGCACCGGCACCGATTACATCAAGTGGTAAATTACCTGGCGCAATCCAAAGGAATAAACCAAGACCAACAGTGGCTGCACAAATTGTTGTTAACAATGTATAGGTGACAGCATGACCAAAGATACGGCCTGTATCCTTCTTAGCACCCAACATGGACAATGTGGTAATAACCGCTAGTGATACAGTAGGTATTGCAATAAATTGGAATAAATGCGTAAATACTGCAGCAATGAAATTAAATAAATCATTAAGAACTGGAATATGTTGCCATCCTAAGATAGCGCCGATGATGAGCGCACCCATCCATAATATAAATTGACGTAATTTACCTTGACCACGACTTTTCAAGGTAATCTCTTGCGCTAAGGCATCAACATTTTTATTATTTTGATCTGCCATAAAAACACCTCTCAACTAATAAAACTACTAGAGACCAATAAAGAAACCCCAGCCCTAGGGGCTGGGATAATTAATCACATCCGAGTCTCTTCATAAAACCCATTATAAAAATATGTTTTAGAATTGTCAATTACAATACTTGAATATATTGTAATATGTTCAAATATTGTTCCAAATTATATATACAAACTCTGCCCAACTCTAATGATACATATCTATATCTACAGTAATCATTCGAGTTCGCTCTGGGTTAAACATAAAGTAAATGACTCTAGGCTGATCTTGATCAAAATTATGATAAACAACATATACTACATATTTCTCAGCTGATACTCGAGTACTATAATAAAAATCTTCGTTGGGATCATCACCGACACTTTGTCTACCGTCAATTAACCAGGGAAATAATTTCCAATTTTGTCGTCGAATGGTAATAATCTCATAATAATTGCTTACATCACTAACCAATACATTTTTATCTTTTGGATATGTAAACGAATTAAGTACTTCAACTGTAGTATCTTTGTCCCTGCCATTTATAAACGAATACCAAGCATTAGATTTAACCGTTTCCTCATACCTTGAAATCGTAGCTTTATCACCATCTAATACTAAACAGCTTTGATTTCCACCTATTCCAATTACTTCAGCAGAAGAAATCACTTTCAAACTCTCCGGTAAAGACTTAGGTGTTTGTAATGGAGTCGGAATATACCCCGCCTTAGATGAAGGCCATGTAGAGTGCCATCGTTGTGTATCATAATGGGATATTCCTATAGCTGAAAATGCTAAATTAACAGCTAATGTAGGAATCATGCACAGGAAAAAAATAACATAAAAATATGGCAAAAATCTTTTTCGTATACCTTTCTCACTATCGATTACTCCACATTTTTCAAACAACAATACAATCGTAGCTACTAATAAAATCAGATGGTATAACCCAGAATATGATATCTCATCCGAGAGTAAAAATGTTAGTACCCAAAGAGTTATAAAGAACCATATACTCTTTCTATAAGGAGCAGAAAAAAACAATTCCTTCAAGTAAATTAAACACTGTCGCATTTACGTTCTCCACAACAATACCTATTCAAATTACTTAGATTGATAAAACACAGCCCGTGTCCCATCATTACTGATCAAAAGTTCCACGAAATGAGGTCTTTTAGTATTCCCATCTTCTACAAAGACATATAGTCTATGATTTTCAGTAGAATTATATGTGTACTTCACCACTTTTTTCGTTTCTTTTCGAGGAGCAAAGCGTAACCACTCTATAAAACTCCGTTGTGGTAAGTTTAGAGGTTCTTCCTCGATGCTCTCTATAATGTTATAGCTATTGGGATGAGATATAAAACGCTTTTTCTCCCCAGTGTCTAAATCACGCAATACACCATCCGCATCAATTTGTGCTTGATACACAGTGTGTTCCTTAGCAATCTCCTCATACTGTGCAATAACTGTAGGATTTCCTTCTAATACAGTATATCTTGTAGGATATGCATTTGCCCACGCTAAGCTATCGCCAGATGCAGAGGCCTTTGAAATACCTTCAGGAAGGTTCTTAGGGCGCTTTAGACCTTCCGGCAACCCGTCATCATTTGGCCAACCTCGTTGCCAGTCCATAGTACTAAACTCAAATCCATCGGTTTGTTCAAGAGTCGTTTGAGTATCGTACTTGAGCCAATCCGCAACAAGTCCAGCTAAACATAAATTAAATATAATAAATACGCAGCAAATCAATTTAATATGTGTTTTTTCAGATAAAGCATGTTTCTTATACCAGTCATATTGTAGTACTAAAAGCAATACTATTGCTACGCCAAATACAATATATGTTATAGGTGCTATATTAAATAGCATTGCCACAATAAATAGCATAATTATATATGCAGTTAATAGGCCATAAAATATGCGAACCAAAACTCTCTCCCTATATTTCTATGACTACAACGACTACAACATTTTCTTATATAGCACTTCTATATCTTCACGGCTTATTTTAGCCACTGTATTAGCAATATTTCCTGTAGCCACTACGTATACATTATCGACAAGCCACGGAATATCCTTTTTAGTAAATCCTAATTCTGTAAGGTTTGTGGTAAGGTCTAATTCATGCACCATAAGGCGTAATGCTTCACCCAGCTCAGAACCATCACCATGGTTGAATATACGTGCCAATGAGTTGAATTTTTCAGAGTTAGCACTCCATGTGTATTCCACTACAACAGGTTCAATAACTGCAAGACCAACACCATGGGTAATATCTTTAAGGCCACTAGCAGGGTGTTCCATACCATGACCAAGTGTGACGCCTGCTGTATTGATAACCATACCGCCAATAGTGCTAGCCAATGTAACGGACTCCCATGCTTTTGTTAATTGTTTTTTGTTAAGTACAGCTTCTTGACCATTCGCAATCGCTTTCACATGTTTATATAGAGGTACAAGATATTGTGCTAGTAATGTTACTGCATAATGAGCTAGTGCATCGGTGAAAGGTTGCGCAGTTTTAGATGTGTACGCCTCGATGTTATGGCACAATGCATCGAAACCAACAGATGCCAACACATGAGGAGGCATAGTCCCCATTACAGCAGGGTCCACGATAGATACCTTAGGCACGATGGCATTACAGCGTAAAGATTTCTTATCACCTGTTTCAGGATTAGTAAGAACACCAAAACCGTTGCCTTCAGAGCCAGTACCACAAGTCGTTGGAATAACAATAAGAGGCAGCGCATTATCACTTGTTTTACGGTTGAAAATATAGTCGTTAATATCGCCTTCATTCACCGCCATAAAGGCAATCCCTTTGGCACAATCCATGATGGAACCACCGCCGATAGCAATAACCATATCACAGTTTTCAGATTTAGCTAACACAGCACCGTCTAAGGCAGTCGTGGTCAATGGATTGGCATCTACTTGGTCAAAGAGAACATGTTCAATATGGGCCGCATCAAGCTTTGCTACCACCCGGTCATATAAACCAGATTTTTTAGCACTAGTACGACCAGTTACAATAAGTGCTTTCTTGCCGTACGGTGCAGCAAACTCAGCAACATTATCTACTTTATTCCAACCAAATTGGATATTTACAGGTAAAAAATAAGAGAATTCCATGTGATAACCTCTTTTCTTTGAAAACTAGTTCTTAGTGTTATTGTAAAGGATATTTAAAAGCATGTAAAACCTCATAGGGCTTTCACCAGAAAACAGGTATACTAATAATAAGAGGGGAATTTATATTTATAGAGGGAGAGAACATCTATGAAATTTGCCATTAAACATGTATGGTCTTCGCTGCGAGACCTAGCAACGCAGTCGCCTATATTACTGGCATTAATTGCCATATTTTCATGTACACCGTTGTATATTGAACAAGATTGGTTTGCCGAAATCGACATTAAACTATACTCACTGTATTTCTTTATCGTTATATTACAAAGCTATATAACAAGAACCCGAAAGTTTTCCATTTTATATACCTTAGTAAGTATCGGAATCAGCGTTGGCCTTTATATGATTCACGAAAGCTACGGCTATGTGCGGGGTATTGAACTGGCTACGGAAAATATATCGTACCTATGGCTGTACTCCATGATTGCCTTGTATTTCACATCGCCTGGTGAACACTACATCGGTGAAATCATTAACCGCATCAAACGGATTGGCATTACCCTTGTTACGTCTACGCTATATAACATTGTTATCATCATGAGTTTATGGTTCTTCTTCATCATCGTGGACCAACCATTCAACTTTGAAGAAACCATTTTTAAGGTACTCGCATCCATTAATATGTTCATTTGTCTATCTATGGTATGTTCTTACAAAGAGGATCCCGCAGGTCCTCCAGCACCAAACTCATTTTTTACTGTTGTATTCGGCATCATCTTGCCTAAGGCATCCATTATTACAGGCATTCTAGCTAACATCTATTTAGTCTTGATTCTGTTAGGGCTTCGAGAGGATACGCGTTTCTTCTACACCTATTATCCATATGTAGCCATTTTCTACCTATTCTACTTGGCTAGCTTTAGATCTAGTGAAAGTAGCAGAACACAGCAAATCTTGTGCTTCTTGTTCATTACGTTAACTACATTGTGCTTAGCTCTTATCGGTAAACGTGTGATCAATGAACCAATTCTCTGGCTCAATACGATTTACGTGAGTGCATTCAATTTAATCTTCTTAGTACACAATATTTATTCTCTTGTGAAGGGTTTAAAACCTTCTGTACATACAACCGTTATGGCTCTTGCCTTAGGTGCTGTTCTCTTGACACCATTCATAGGCTATACAACGTATCGTGAATTTGTGACCTATACTAAAGTTGATGGAGAATGGCATGCAAGCCTACCAATAGCGGCTACCTTTGACCCTAACTTCACGGACTATGGCACACCATATGTCCCTGTAGATGATTTAAAACTGCCAGATACCAACCCAATAGACGGCAGACGAGTTGAATATATTAATTTTGATGCTATAACTGCACCAAAGGTTATTTCTATTGCAGGATACGATAAATACATTGAAAACATCGAGTTAATTGTATACGAACAAGATCTTAAAGAATACCAAGTGGAATCTGCTAACTTCGACTCCATCTCCTTCAAGTTTCTCAACAAAGGCCTTGATTTAGAGGTATCTCTACCAAATGGTGTGACAGAGGTGCATCATATTTATGATAAGTTCCTTACAGTCGACAAAACAGCTGTCGATCCTGTCATTATAGAAGGCAATGGATATAAGCTATTGATTACGTCGTACTTCATAAACCAATTCGATACGCGTAAACTTAAATTTAATGTACTTTATAATTAAGCATATAATACAATATAGTAATAATTACAACATCATATATAATATGACAAAAGCAGTACCCCACAGGGGTACTGCTTTTATTCATCGATCTAACTTGGCTAGAATATGTTGGGCAAAGTCTTGGGCCGCTTTAAAATCGTCTTCATTTGGGTGTACTGCAGCTTGTTTGTGACGTGCATCGCGATCAGCAGATTGACCGTGGCTATGCCCTTTCGGGAACATTTTGTACATCATTTCGATAACCTTAGGATCTACCTTACCTTGGCAGATGAAGGTTCCTACAGGCTCTACGCCATCGGGTAAACAATTTGCTGCATTAATTAAGCTCTCCTTAGCATGTGCCATTTGCGGTGGAACACCAGCCGTGGCAAACAGAGCAATGTGAGGGTTATGTAATGTGCCTAATACATCACGGGCCTCCTTATTAGCTGTCCCTTTATCCACCCAAAATCCTGCAAATACAAGATCATAGGACGATACATCGGGTGGTAACTCTTTCATAGATACGCAAAGTGTATCTGCTGGCAATACGCTAGTAATAGCCTCTGCCACTTGTTTAGTATTTCCCGTAAGGGATGAATATATAACGATAGATTTCATAGCTAACCTCCTACTGTAAAACTATATTTATTATAAATCATATAGTATCTATCTATAATAAAATTAATCACAAACTACATCGATAAATTTAATCTAACCACATTGATAAATTCAAAAAAGTCAATATTGAATATATAGGTTTTTTTCGCTATAATCATTACATAATGTATTTAATAAATAAGAAAACTACCATATATTGTAGTTTTCTTATTTTTCTGATTAGAACTAGTTTAAAAGAATACATCTGATTTACGCTAGCTCTATAGATGATTTTACATAGATTTACAATGTAAGGGGAACCATAATGGAGATTATGATCAAGAAACGGGATGGCCATTTTGAACCGCTATCCGTAGAGAAAACGAAACGAATGATTGCCTTCGCATGTTTGGGGTTAGATTCTTGTGATCCACTAGAATTGGAAATGGATGCGAAGTTACAATTCGTTGATGGCATGACAACAAAAGAAATTCAAAAAACGTTAGTACAAACTGCTATCGAAAAGGTTATTTCAAAAAAAGACGACGGTTTCGGCAACCAAGTTAATAAAATGAACCAAGATTGGCAGTTTGTTGCAGCTCGCCTTTTCTTGTTCGATCTCTATAAAGAAGCTGCTATCACTCGCCGCTATAAAGCGTTCGGTTATGGTAACTTCCCAAATCTTGTACATATGCTTGTAGAAGAGAAAAAATACGCAGACTTCTTCGTTACTGAATATACAGCTGACGAATTGCAAGAATTAGGGGATTATATTAAACCTAAACGAGACTATCTCTTCAACTATGAAGGTCTTAAATTGTTGGCTGACCGTTACTTGGTAAAAGGCTTCAACAAAGAAATCTTTGAATTGCCACAAGAACGCTTCATGGCTATAGCAATGCACTTGGCATTGGTAGAGGGAGAAAACAAAGTAGAATACGCTAAGAAATTCTACGATTTGATGAGCCAGTTAAAAATGACAACAGCTACACCTACATTGGCAAATGCAGGTACACCATTCCATCAGTTGTCCTCTTGCTTTATCTCTGGTGTAGATGATAACTTATGGTCCATTTACGACGTAAACAGCAAGTTCTCCCGCGTATCTAAACACGGCGGCGCTCTTGGTATCTACCTTGGTAAAGTTCGTGCATTGAACTCCGATATCCGCGGTTTCAAAAACTCCTCTGGTGGCGTTATTCCTTGGATCCGTTTATACAACGATACAGCTGTTGCAGTAGACCAATTGGGTAAACGCAAAGGCGGTGCTACAGTAACACTCGATATTTGGCACAAAGACTTCTACGAATTTGTAGAGCTTCGTACAAACAATGGTGACGACCGTCGTAAAGCACACGATATCTTCCCTGCTATCTCTGTTCCAAACATCTTCATGGAACGCATGATCGGCCGTGAAAACTTCACCCTCTTCGACCCTCATGAAATCTTGGCTGTAAAAGGCTATGCTCTAGAGGACTTCTACGACACGGACGATAACAAAGAGTTCACAAAACGTTACCTTGAATGTGAACAAGATCCGAACTTACACGGCATCGAAGTACCAGCACTAGACATGATGAAAAAAATCATGCGCTCTGCTGTTGAAACTGGTACACCATTCATCTTCTTCCGCGACACTGTAAATGCTGCAAACCCTAATAAACATGCAGGTATGATTTACGCATCTAACTTGTGCCACGAAATCGCACAAAACGTTGGCTTCACAAACCTTGCTGAAGAAATCATCAACGAAGACGGCACTATCACTACTAAAACAAATACAGGCGACATGGTTACATGTAACTTAAACTCCATCAGCCTTGGTCGCATTTCTGACGAAGAATTGGAAGAAAATATCGCTCTTCAAATCCGCATGTTAGACAATGTTATTTCCATCAACCAAGCACCAGTACCAGAATCTCGCATGACTTCTGATAAATACCGTGCTATTGGTCTTGGTACTTCTGGTTACCACCACTACCTTGTAAATCACGATATCCAATGGGAGTCTGATGAACATATCGAAGTAGCGGACAAATTGTTCGAAAACATCGCGTACTATTCCATCAAAGCTTCCATGGAATTAGCGAAAGAAAAAGGTGCATACCCAGCGTTCAAAGGTTCCGAATGGGAAACTGGTGAATACTTCACACGTCGTGGCTACACATCCGATCGTTGGAAACAATTGGCTTCAGACGTTGCAAAATACGGCATCCGCAATGGTTATTTGATGGCCGTAGCTCCTACAGGTTCTACTTCCAACATTGCGAACACAACGGCTGGTATCGACCCTATCTTCAAAAAATTCTTCATCGAAGAGAAGAAAGGTTCTTTCACACCAAAAACTGCACCAGATTTGAACGATAAAACTTTCTGGCTCTACAAAGAGGCGCATACAATCAACCAACAATGGTCCATCAAAGCTTGTGGCGTACGTCAACGTCATATTGACCAAGCACAATCTTTCAACTTGTATATCACACCTCAAATGAAAGCAAAAGAAATTCTAGACCTTTACGTTGAGGCATACAAACAAGGGATTAAAACAATCTACTACATCCGTAACCAATCCCTTGAAATGGATGAGTGCACGAGCTGCTCCTCCTAATACGAGATGTGTATATAAATCTGATGACGACCTATAGCAGTATAGGTCGCATCGTTGTATAAAGGAGTCCTACTATGGATAAAAAACTGATTTTCAACGAACATGGTGAACGTGGCACGCAATCTATGATTGGCGGCAACACCACAAACCTTCGCGAATGGAACCGTATCAAGTACGACTGGGCGAACCAAATGTACCGTACAATGCTCAACAACTTCTGGATTCCTGAAGAGATTTCCTTGAACGAAGACGTTAAGCAATTCCCATACTTAACAGATTATGAACGCCGTGCATTTGATAAAATCATTGCATTCTTGAACTTCCTTGATTCCATTCAATCTGAAAACTTGCCTAACTTGAGTCGCTATATTACCGCATCTGAAGTAGCATCCTTATTGAATATCCAAGCATTCCAAGAAGAAATTCACGCCCAAAGTTATTCTTACATTTTGGACACTGTAACAAATCCTATTACACGTGACAAAATCTATGATGAATGGCGTACAGATAAAACATTACTTGCTCGTAACCGTTTCATCGCCGATGCATATCAACGTTTCAGTGATGATCCTAGCGAAGCAAATCTTATCCACACAATCATCGCCAACTATATCTTAGAAGGTATTTATTTCTACTCTGGCTTTAGCTTCTTCTACACATTGGCACGCCAAGGTAAAATGACAGCTACTTCTACAATCTTCAAATACATCAACCGCGACGAAGTAACTCACCTTGTATTGTTCCAAAACATCATCCGCGAGTTACGCCGTGAACGCCCTGACTTGTTCACACCTGAACTAGAAGCGAAAATCACTGACATGATTCGCCAAGGTGCAGAAAACGAAATTGCTTGGGGTCAATACATCACTGATGATAAAATCCTCGGTCTTAACAACGTTCTTATTGAACGCTACATCAAATACCTTGCCAATATCCGCTTAGAAGCAATCGGCTTGCCTCATCTATACCCTGAAATCAAGGACAATCCAATGGAATGGATTGAAAGCTTCTCCAACTTGAATAGCACAAAAACTGACTTCTTTGAAGCAAAAGTTACAAACTATACAAAAGCAGCAGCCTTTGATTTCGATGATTTAGAATAAGAATAATTAGTTTTCTTATAGCAATTTAATAATATAAAAAGGGAGCATTTCACATTCTCTAGTGAAATGCTCCTTTTAATATGCCCCAACGCCACCCTCATCAAAATAGTTGACACATGGTAATACATTATAAAAAATAACCATACATTTATACACAATAAGGGCCTACACAATACATACCTTCAATGCCCCGTACATGTAATGGAATATCATCTTTTTACGAATTAAGCAATCGTGGCTTTGTATCCACCCTATCTTGATTACCAACTTATACTTAATACTCTATTAAATCAACCGTCCAATTAGTTGACTGTAGTAAATTATCTAATTTACGAATCTCCTTAGATATTTTATCTGCTGTTTTTTGTAATTCACTAACATTTACAGTTGCTATCATTTTGATTTCCGATCCGCGAGCACGATAATTAATCGCACTCGCACTATCTGCTAAGTCACGATATGCAGAAAGTCGCATAATAGCTTCTTCTTTCTCTGCTATAATTTGCGTTAAAGAGCGCCCTTCAATAATTGTTGCACAGTTAGTAAGATTAATATCTTTAATGAGTTGTTGAAGTCTAGCAATTGCCGCTTCTAGTTCTTGTATCAACACTGCAGGGTCTTCATTAGGCTTTTCCCCTTCTTGTACCAAACTATTTTGATTCAAACGGCCTCGCAAATCGCTAATTTTCTTATTTAAATCAGCTCGTTCTTGTAATGCTTCTGCAAGTTTCATGGTTGTACCTCCCGCGAATATCAATCAATACACACCTTTATCTTGACTATATTTCTAATAACACTAAACTGCAATATTATAACTGTTTCCGCATCATCACATGTGGACAGCCTTCATCTAGATATTCTTCACCTTCAGCCACATATCCAAGGGATTCGTAAAATGGTTTTGCCTGCACTTGAGCTAATAGAGAACATGTTTTAAATCCATCGCGACGGATTCCATTTTCAGCAGCGAGCATAATTTTTGAGCCTAAGTTTTGACCTCGATATAATTTGCGTACTGCCATACGACCGATATGAGCATCCCCTTCTATATCGTTAGGGAAAAATCTACAAGTACCAACAGCTTTTCCATCTATAGATAAAAGCACGAATTTTGCGATTTCATCAATTTCATCAAATTCATTCTCGAAACCTTGTTCTTTCATGAACACATCTGTACGAATTTGTTTAATATCATCGTTAATTGTATTTAAAATTTGAATAATCATAACTCTCCTTACCAATTATGTTCTATAACGTTATATTGCTAGCATTTTCTACCTTTAATTTTACCATGAGTATAAAGGCAAAGGAATGTTAAAACAACTTTTTTCTATAGAATTTTGCGATTTTTTGAAAAAAGTACTTGCATAAAATTCTCAAATGGGTTTATACTGTACACATCAAATTTAGAAAGGAGCAACAACAAGATGACTAACCAAATTAGCACAGTAGCAAAACAATACTTTTATTGGTTCTTTATCCAACGTACGGGTAAGGAACTATTTGAGCTACGCTAATTTAGAAATCATCAATCGTTGCTTAGAATAGTAAAAGGGTTACTCGTATTAGAATACGGGTAGCCCTTTTTTATTTGCTATCCCGTATGGTTGGCCCCACTATTCGCATTGTTATTTGAGGAGGACTTATTATGATTATCACATTAAAAACAACAGCTACAGAAGCAGAGGTAACAAAATTACGCAATGAATTAGAAGCGAAAGGTCTTGTTATCCATCCAGTAGAAGGGGCCCACTATAATATCTTAGGTCTTATCGGCGATACAGCATCCCTTGATTCCCGTCAAATTGAATCCCTTGATTTCGTAGATAAAGTAACACGTATTCAAGAACCTTTCAAAAAAGCAAACCGCAAATTCCATCCAGAAGATTCCGTTATCAATGTAGGCGGTGCACTTATCGGTGGCGGTCACTTCGCAGTAATGGCTGGTCCATGCTCCGTGGAAACACCAGAACAAGTTCTCGCATCTTGCCAAGCATGTAAAGATGCAGGTGCTACAATCCTTCGTGGTGGCGCATTCAAACCTCGTACATCCCCATACTCCTTCCAAGGCATGGGCCCTGAAGGTTTAAAACTTTTAGAATTAGCAAAAAAAGAAACTGGTCTTCCTATCGTATCCGAAGTTATGGATATTTCCCAATTGCAATACTTCGACAATGTAGATATGCTTCAAATCGGTGCTCGTAACATGCAAAACTTCACACTTTTAAAAGAAGTGGGCAAATTGAAAAAACCTGTATTGTTGAAACGTGGTCTATCTGCTACATACGAAGAATGGTTGATGGCTGCTGAATACATCATGTCCGAAGGCAATGATCAAATCGTATTATGCGAACGTGGTATTCGTACATTCGAACCTAAAACACGTAATACATTAGACGTAACAGCAATCCCTATGATGCACGAACTATCTCACTTGCCAATCATCATGGACCCTAGCCATGCAGCAGGCATGAGCCGTATGGTTCGCCCACTTTCTCTTGCATCCGTAGGCGGCGGTGCAGATGGCCTTATGATTGAAGTTCACAACGATCCATCCAAAGCATTATGCGATGGCCCTCAAGCATTACGCCCAGATCAATTCACTAGCCTTATGAAAGAAGTATTCGCATTGCGTAAAGCATTGGTAGAATGCACTAAATAATCTTAAATATCACACAAATAAGCTAGTATCCGTTATAATAGATACTAGCTTATTCTTTTAAGAAAGGAATTATTATGACTCGCATCCATATTAACGCATCCACGCCGTATGACGTCGTCATCGAAAACGGTGCTTTACAACGCATCAGCGATTATATAAAACCATTAAAACCAAATTGTCGTGTTATCATCGTCAGCGACAGCAATGTAGCACCGCACTATTTGAGTTCTGTGAAAGCTAATATGGCGCATGCGGGTTATACTGTTTGTGATTATGTGTTCCCTGCTGGTGAAAGCTCCAAAAATGCCCATCAACTCATTGAGTTAGTAGAATACATGGCAGCCCAATCGTTAACGCGTAAAGATCTTCTCATCGCCCTTGGCGGTGGTGTTGTAGGTGATATGGCAGGCTTTGCAGCGGCTACCTATTTACGTGGCATTGACTATGTACAGGTACCTACCTCCCTATTAGCGGCGGTAGACTCCTCAGTAGGAGGTAAAACAGCTGTCAATCTTGAAGCAGGTAAAAACCTGTGGGGTGCTTTCAAACAACCCATTCTTGTCCTCTGCGATCCAACAACGCTTAATACATTGCCGGACATGGAATGGAAAAATGGGTGCGGCGAAATCATCAAATATGGTTTCCTCGATGTACCAGGTTTATTAACTCAGCTAGAAAATAAGCCATTGATAACACACCGCGATAGCGTTAGTGCTGTCATTGCGCGATGCGTACAAGCAAAGGCGGATATCGTAGAGCAAGACGAACGCGAATCTGGTGTTCGCGCCCTCTTAAACCTAGGCCATACCTTTGGTCACGGCATTGAAAAAGCGAGTCACTTTGAGGTTCATCATGGCTATGCGGTTGCTATTGGCATGGTACTCATGGCACAGGGTGCGGTAAAACATGGAGAACTAGATATTAAGGCTCTAGATAAGTTAAAATCCCTCATTGAAGCCCACGATTTGCCAACTACAACGACTGTAACAAAGGAAGAAATTCTAGCGGCTGCTAAGCACGATAAGAAAAGCGAAGGCGCTACTATTAAAATTGTAGTACCAACAAGCTATGGCCACAGCGAACTTAAGGTTGTTACCCACGAAGAACTTGCCACCTATTTAGACTAAGACGTAAAAGGAGATTTCTATGCATTCCGTAACGAACGCCATTCCTACAGGAACGATTGCGTCCATCCCAGCAAAGGCACATGCACACCGCGCATTAATTTGTGCAGCCCTTGCTAACTCTCCATCTACTATACTACTAAGCCGTACCTCTAAAGACATCGATGCTACTATGGACTCCTTGCGAGGCTTAGGTGCTCACGTAGTATATGAAAATAAAGTTGTCACTGTTACACCAGGTCCTGTCCCAGCAAAGGGCAATGTAGTACCTCACGAATCAGGCACTACATTACGCCTTTTATTACCTGTAGCAGCATCCATCTGTAACGATGTAGACGTAGATGCCAAAGGTCGTTTACCAGATCGCCCTCTCGAACCTATGCTCAGCGAAATGAAAGCGCATGGCGTAACATTCTCCCAAGATAAACCGCCATTTACTATGACAGGTCGTCTCCAAGGCGGTAATTTCTCCATGGTAGGCGATGTGAGCAGTCAATTCTTCTCCGGATTATTGTTGGCAGCCCCTCAAATCGGCCTATCTACTATCACGGCTACTAGCCCACTACAATCTAGTGATTATGTAACATTAACGACGGAAACCATGCGTAATTTTGGCGTGGAGGTAGAGCATACGTTACCTGATACAAACATCAACGAGGCTTTCACAGTCCCATTTGGTGCGTCCTTTATCGGCCGTGATAATTACCAAATCGAAGGTGACTGGTCTAATGCAGCAATCTGGATGGTAGCCGCTGGTATGACGGGCAAACCAATTACGATTACAGGCATGAACAAAAACTCTGTACAAGCTGACCGCCGCATCATGCAAGTTATGATTGATGCTGGTTGTGATGTTGTTTGGGATGGTATGAATATAACGGTCACAGGTCGTGCTTCCAAGCCAATCCATGTAGACCTAGAGCAAATGCCGGATATGTTGCCTGTTATGGCCGCCCTTGCTTGCTCTATTTCTGGTGAAAGCTCCTTTATCAAGGGTGCTCGCCTACGCTTAAAAGAATCCGATCGTCTCATAGCTGTTGCTAATCTCGTAAGAGACTTAGGTGGTACAGTGCGTGAAGAAGGCGATGACCTATACATCATCGGTAGTGGTATACTTAAAGGTGGACAAGGTGATTGCGTAAATGACCATCGCCTCGTTATGGCCGGCACATTGATGGCCCTCATCAGTGAAAATCCTGTTACCTTAAAAGATAGCGAAGCTATCACAAAATCCTATCCAGATTTCTTCGAGGACTGGAACTTATTAGGAGGTGATGCTCATGGCATCTAATTTCGGTAAAACTATACAAGTATCTACCTTTGGCGCCTCTCATGGATACGCTATCGGCGGTATTGTTGAAGGTCTACCTTGTGGACATACCATCGATATCGATGAGTTAAAAGCCTTTTTAAAGCGCCGTGCGCCAGGGCAAAATCAATTAACAACACAGCGTAAAGAAGCCGATACACCTGAGTTTTTAGCAGGTTTGGTGGACGGCATGCTCAGTGGTTCTCCATTGGCATTTATGATCCGCAACACATCTCAACACTCTAGCGATTATAACAACTTACGCGATATCCCTCGCCCATCTCATGCAGATTTTACAGCTCGTATACGCTATGGTAATAAGGTAGATATGCGAGGTGGCGGTCACTTCTCGGCGCGCCTTACAGCTCCGCTTTGCGTAGCTGGTGGCATCGCTCTACAACTATTACGTGAAAAAGGCATTGAAATCCACGGCCATTTAAAACAAGTGGGAACGATTCAAGATGCTCCTATCAACATGGTTCACCCAGATATGAAAGCATTAGCTAGCATCGCTACAGAGCCAATTGCTATGGTTGATCCACAAAAACGTAACGAAGTAGAAAACCTTGTTATGAACCTCAAAAAAGATGGGGACTCTACAGGTGGTATCGTTGAAGTCGTGGCTACAGGTCTACCAATTGGCCTTGGCAACCCAAACTTTGACGGTATCGAAAACCGCTTAGCTCGCGTAATCTTTGGGGTACCCGCCATTAAAGGCGTATCCTTTGGCGGTGGCTTCGATATGTGTGCACAACTGGGTTCCGAAGTGAATGATGCTTTCACCATGGACGGCGACAAGATTACAACCACAACTAATAATAGCGGTGGTATTCAAGGTGGTATAACTAACGGCTTGCCCCTCGTTATGCAAGTGGGCATCAAACCAACACCATCCATTTATAAAGAACAACATTCTGTGTCACTTTCACAAAAAGAGGACACATTGCTCACAATCCAAGGTCGTCACGACCCATGTGTAGCGCTTCGTGCAGTATCTGTAATCGAAGCTGTTACGGCCCTTGTTATTCTTGATTTCTTAGGAGATATTGACCATGAACTTAGATGAAGTACGCGTTAAAATTAACGATATAAACGACCAAATGCTCGCCCTCTTCAAAGAGCGCATGGAACTCTCTAAGGACGTTGCGGCAGCGAAAAAAGAAATGAACAAGGCTATTTACGATGCCAAACGGGAACGAGATATCCTCGACAAAGTAACTCGAGATGCAGGCCCAGACCTCGACCTATACGCACGCCGTTTCTTCGAAGCATTATTCAGCTTGAGCCGGACCTATCAGTCTGAACAATTGTTCCAAGATAATGAGTTCACTGTTAAAATGAAAAAGGCTATTGAGCAGTCCCCTACATTACCTCCACAACGTGGTAGCGTAGCTTGTGCTGGCGTCTTCGGTAGTAATGCGCAAGTGGCGTGCGATAAATTATTACCACTCAGCCAAATTCACTATGTAACAGGCTTCCGTGCCGTATTCGACGCTGTTGAGTCTGGAGAATGTCAATTCGGCGTATTACCTATCGAAAACAGCTCCAATGGTTCTGTAAAAGAAGTGTATGACCTTCTAGAAGATCGTAAATGCTATATCGTACGCGGTACTCGCCTATGGATTTCTCACGATTTACTCGTGAAAAAAGGCACAAAACTAGAAGATATTCACACTATCATCTCCCATCCTCAAGCGTTGGGCCAATGCAGTCACTTCCTAGAAAAATTAGAAGGCGTAGAATTGCGCTCCTTCGATAACACGGCTCGTGCAGCCCAGCTCGTAGCGGCTAGTGACGACCCAGGTGTGGCAGCTATTGCAGCTCCTCAATGTGCCGACTTATATAATTTATCTCCATTAATGCGCAATATCCAAAATAGCGATAACAACTATACGCGCTTTATCTGCATCAGCAAGGACTTCCATGTATACCCAGGGGCTAATAAAATCTCCGTGGTAACTACAGCAAGCCATGCTCCAGGTGGCCTTGGTACATTACTTACCAAGTTTGCAAACATCGGCGTAAATCTTACCAAACTCGAGTCTCGTCCGATTGTAGGCCATAACTTTGAGTTCTTATTCTACCTCGACTTAGAAGCATCCTTAGCAGATCCTAAGGTATTATCCGTTCTAGCAGAACTTCACACATCACAGGATAAGTTCCGTTTACTCGGTAATTACCCTGAAAACTAATATATTCCTCTTTACTAGTCCCCATAAGGGTATATATAGTACAATGAATATAGTTATAAAACTTCAATGGCTAATAGGTACCAGCCTATTAGCCATTCTATGTATATTGACCTAGGAGGTCCTATGAAATTTGGTTTACTTGGCCGTACGTTAGGCCATAGCTTCTCCCCTCGCATTCACAGTGCACTAGGGAATACAAATTACGAATTATTTGAGCGCGAACCGAGCCAATTGCAAGAGTTCTTCGCGGATCCAGAATTACAAGGTATCAATATCACTATCCCATACAAGGTAAACGCCCTTGAAGCTTGTGATGTAGTGGACCCTCGTGCTGAACGTATCGGTTGTGTGAATACGATGGTTCGCAAAGATGGTAAATGGCACGGCTATAATACAGACTACGATGGTTTCGTGTTTACTCTACAACATGCTGGCATTGATGTATCTGGCAAGGAATGTATTATCCTTGGCGATGGCGCTTCCTCCGCTACCGTTCACGTAGCTCTTGAAGACTTAGGAGCTAAGAACATAGTTCATCTCTCTCGTAAGACGGCACCATTCTATGGTGATGCGCCTAATTACTACGAAACAGCACAGATTATTATTAACTGCACACCTATCGGTATGTATCCTCATAATCCAGCTAACCTCATCGATATTACACAATTCTCCAAATTGGAAGGCGTTGTAGACCTCATCTATAATCCACGCCGTACGATTTTGTTGTTACAAGCAGAAATGATGGAAATTCCTCATTGTGATGGCTTGCCATTCCTCGTGGCTCAAGGCGTTGAGGCAGCTAATCATTTCCAAGGTGAAAGCTTTGGTACAAAGGAAATTGAGCAAATCTTACGAGATATGCGCCGTGAAAAGGAAAACATTATCCTCATCGGCATGCCTGGCGTAGGAAAAACTACAGTCGGTAAAGCGCTCGGTGAAGAAATGGGCCGTACCTGCGTTGATGTGGATCATGAGTTAGAAAAAGAAATAGGTGATATTTCTACCTATATTACAGAACAAGGGGAACCAGCATTCCGTGAAAAAGAAGCGGAAGTGATTGCAAAATTCGGTACCCAAACAGGTCTTATTATTTCCACTGGCGGCGGCTGTGTAACAGTCCCTAAAAACTTCGCACACTTACGCCAAAACGGTCGTATTTACCAATTAACACAACCAGTAGAAAACCTATCTACCTCTGGTCGCGTTCTCTCTAGTGGTGGCATCGAACGCTTACGCGAACTAGAAGCAACGCGTACACCAATGTATGAAAGCTTTGCCCAATGCATCGTAGAACATAACCGTAATGCACCAGAAACAGTGTCTGCTATCCTAGAGGATTTTGAAGCAAACTTATTATAAGAAGATTTACATCTGTATTTCTAGATAAAACTAAAACTCATATCTTAACTTCATAGATATAGTACTAAAAGCAGTATTTATCCTTAAGATAAATACTGCTTTTTTATATTCTCTATGTTTTATATGTATTTGTAAAAATCCATATTTGCAATTACAATGTAATTACAACTAAAATTCAAGAAGCTTAAACACCTTTTTCTATAAGAGCAATAAAATAACCAAAGTATTACAGTCACAACTTAAAGAATCAAAGGAGAGATATTATGAAAACCGTAAACCTACAAGTCCGCATCAACGAAGATCTAAAACAAGAGGTATCTAGCATATTGAAAGCCCAAGGCCTATCCTATACCTCCATGCTTGACGCACTATTTCGTCAAATCATCAAAGAACGTCGTATTCCTTTCGCCATTGCGTTACCAACAACATCTACAGATGAAACACCAACGCCAAGTACACTCAACAATGACGGCACCTACGAACAACCCCGAATCACATTAAAGGCATCAGATACTACTAGTACGTACGGAATATCAGCCTCAACAGAGGCAGAAATATCCTTCGATACAATCGATAAAACAGGTGTTCTTAACATTCGCATTAACCCCAAAGTAAAAACACTTACTACAACAATCCTAAAAGAAATGGGATTAACTATATCACAAACCATTACACTTGTATCTAAACAAATACAATTTGCTAAAGATATTCCTCAAACTATTCATCGTCCAGAATGGATTGATGCTATAAATAATGACTTATGGACTAAAGAAGATTTAAACTCTAGAATCCAGATTGGCCTTAATCAAGCTGAAAATGGAATTGGTGAATCTGCAGAAAAAGTCTTTAATGAGCTCCTTAAAGATTTATAAGTATGGAGGTTAAAATGAGATATACAATAATTTTGACCCCTACTGCTAAATCTGACATAGTAAATCTCAAACTTTCATTAAAGCAACGCTTTATAGACACTGCGTTTATCCAAAAAGAATTATCGCAAATTTACCAAAAAATATGTTCATTATCCATTTTTCCTGAGCGTTATCCTATTGTAGATAGTAAGGAAAAATACAGAAAATTGTCATACAAAAAGTATCTTATTCTATATAAAGTTATAGGTAATTACATCTATATTTTCTATATTCGACCATCTCGTATGAATATATTACAAGAACTACAAGACAAATAAAAAAGTCGGCTCTCTGTCAAATGTTGGGGTATTCACCCTACGAGTCTTCTTTGGCACCAATCATATTTATGGTTGGTGCCATTCTTTTTGCTCAAAAGTAGAATACGTACTCTAAATCTACCAAAGTGGCGAAGTCCATAGCTTATCCGTTTTAATACCTTAATCTTGTTGTTAGTTCCTTCTGTGTATCCATTAGAATATGGAAGTAAGAATGCATTAGTTAATTGCGTCATCCATGCAGGAAATGATGTAAAGAAGTTATTAAATTCATTTAAGCCAGATGCTTTTACTAATTCCAACCAATGCGTTAAATGTGCAGCTATTCTTTGTTTACCATAGATTGAAAAGATTTTTCTAAAAGAAAGTTTTAAAGCATATGCTTTTCGTAAATCATCAGATATTCTAAGTATTTCACATAGTTTAATATGTTCGGCTTCCGTTAAATGGTCTGGATGCTTCATTAGTACACGTCGATTCTGTTTTAACATACGTGAATAAGCAGCCAGTTTATGTTGCTCACGCTTTCTAACTCGCTCTACCGCCCAATCTACAAGTCGACATACATGGTATCGATCACAGATAATATGCGCATGTGGAAATAGCGCCTCCATGATGCGCTTAAATTGTATGGACATATCCATTACAATAAACTTAACTTGTAGGCGATCCTTATGTTTAAATGATGCAAAATAGTGGATTAATGCTTGCGTATCACGTTTCGGTAAAATATCTAATATTTCATGTGTATCTGGATTAGTTAAATTAACTTGGTATTGGTAGCCTTCTGCATTTCCTTTAAACTCATCAATACCAATCACAGTGGGTAAGGTCTTGGGCTTAGGTATAGTGATCATAGAGCAATAACGTAATACTGTAGTAATAGATGTATCACACTCGTTAGCAATAGCTGTATAGGTTACACTTTCAGTAAGTTTATCAAATAGCATTCTAATATTAGTTACACTTAGTTGCATATGTTTTCGTACAAATGGATTGCTTTCAGCAAAAGAATGACCACAATGCGGACAAATATACCGACGCTGTCTGTATTTTCCAATTAGTGGACCTCGTTGTACTTTTCCAAACTTTACAGTACGTATGCGGTAATCCTTAATATGCTTTGTGGTTTCTCCACACTTTGGGCAAATATGTGATGTTGCTGGTAATTCTATGTCAAAAATAAAT
>NZ_ALKL01000019.1:0-116604 GCF_000286635.1 Veillonella sp. ACP1
ATACGGCAGGGGGCGCGATGGCTTCCAAAATCTTCCACCGGCTTTTTCTTCGCTCCGCGAGCTCAGGCCAAAGTCAGATTTTGAAAGCCATCGCGCTCCTTTGAACCTTCTATTAATTTGATCAATAAGATTGTTAAGTTGCTGATTACTCTGGTGACGAGGAGACGGGCTCAGGCCAAAGTCAGATTTTAAACACCCTCACCTCCCCTCTGAACGTCTCGTTAATTTAGTCTATTAAGATTGTTAAGTTGCCTATTACACTGGGGCTCTAGAAATAGAACAGGCCTGTTCTAATTTTTAGACGCATATACAGAGGGGGACGGGTTAGATTTTAGAGGTCCCTAACTTTTTTTTGAGCGCAGATGATACTTAATCAATTAAGAGTGTTAAGTTACCGATTACACTAGGGTTCTAATTTTTAGACGTATATACAGAGGGCGGGACGGGTTAAATTTTAGAGGTCCCTAACTTTCTTTTGAGCGGAGATGATACTTAATCAATTAAGATTGTTACGTTATTTCCAAAATAAAAAAGGACGCATTGCGTCCTTTTTTTGTAAAGTCTATTGAATATATTTGTTTTATGTAGTGATGAAGAGCGAGGAGACACCTGCTTTCGAAATCTGACTTTGGCCTGAGCCCCAGAGGGGCGAAGAAAAAGCCGGTGGAAGATTTCGGAAGTAGGTGTCTTCTTGATGTTCTATACTTGGTTAGCTATTTAATTCAATAGAAGAACCTGGATCGATAATAACCGCAGTTTGGTTGTATTTGCCTTCTACTAGGCTTGTGAATACAGCTGGTTCGCGGTCGATGACAGGCCATGTTTTGTAATGGATTGGGATGGAGATGCGAGCTTTTACATAGCTAGCTGCAAGGGCTGCATCTTCAACGCCCATTGTGTAGTTATCACCGATAGGGAGAAGTGCGTAGTCGATATCGCCAAAGCGGTTTAATAGTTTCATGTCGCTAAAGAGGGCAGTATCGCCTGCAAAGTATACGATGTCGCCAAAAAAGTTGACGATACAACCTGCTGCGTGGCCACCTGGTACACCTGCGCCATGGAAGGCTGGAACGATACGAATAGAACCGAATTCAAAGTCATATTTACCGCCAAGGTGCATCGCGTGTGTACGGCAACCTGCAGCAGCTGCTTTGCCAGCAACTTCAGCTGTAGAGATTACGAGCGCATCGTTAGCTTTAGCGATGAACTCTGTGTCGCCGTAGTGATCATCGTGACCGTGGCTGACGAAGATGTATTGGCATTTAATATCTTCTTTTTTTGCGATGTCCCATGTATTGCCTGTTAAAAATGGGTCGAAAATCATGGATACGTCACCGTTTGTTAACATAAAGCACGCATGGCCGAAATAAGTTAATTTTGTTTTCATAGGAACACTTCCTTCCTCATATATACTAATTTAATTATATTGTATAATAGAAATGGAAAAAGTAAAACTATTGATGTACATTTATACATAAAATAAGGAAATATTATGGAATTAACACATTTTGATGAACAAGGTAATGCGTGGATGGTGGATGTTTCGGGAAAGGACCATACGCATCGCATTGCGGTAGCAGAAGGTTTTATCGCTATCAATGATGATATTTTTGAGCGCATTCAAGGTGGGACGATGAAGAAAGGGGATGTTTTGTCTGTCGCTCAATTGGCTGCCATTATGGGGGCTAAGCAAACGAGTAATCTCATTCCGTTGTGCCATCCCTTGATGCTTACGAAGGTCGAGGTTCATTGTCACCTTGCTGATGGTGAAAGTCCGGCTTTCACAACGGATACACATAATAAAGCGGTTAAAATTACGGCTACGGTTAAGACAACGGGGCAAACCGGTGTGGAAATGGAGGCACTTACGGCTGTTCAAGTGGGCCTTCTTACGGTATACGATATGTGCAAGGCCATTGATAAAGGCATGATTATGGGGCCTACGTATCTCGTTGAAAAAGATGGGGGCAAGAGCGGCCATTTTATTCGAAGTAGCAGTAAATAATCTTAGTGGTGTAGGGCTATTTGTGTCCCACCTAGGAAAAATAGAATTCACTACTTGAATACGTACTTTAGATTAGGTAGAATAATATAGATATAAGAATAGAGGGAATAATATGGAAATTGTATTATATGAACCGGAGATTCCTGGTAATACCGGTAATATTGCACGCCTTTGTGCGGCAAATCATATGACCTTGCATCTTATCAAGCCATTGGGTTTTTCCATTGATGACAAGCACGTTAAACGAGCGGGCCTTGATTATTGGCATTTGGTAGATGTACAGGTACATGAAAATATAGAAGAACTATATGCGAAATATCCTGATCGTCGTTATTTTTATGCTACTACAAAGGCAAAACATGTGCATTCTGATGTGAAATTTGAAATCGGTGATATGCTCGTGTTTGGTCCTGAAACTAGAGGTTTACCTGAAAGTTTATTAGAAGGTAATGAGGAAACGTGCATTCGCATTCCTATGGTGGAAGAGGCTCGGTCTTTAAACCTTTCTAATTCTGTGGCTATTATTGCCTATGAGGCTATGCGTCAATTGGATTATCCAGATTTGAAAGAAGTTGGCAATTGGATTAGCCATAAGTAAAATAATGTATGATGTTCGTGAGACTTAGCTTTCACAAAGAATAGTGTATACAATAGGGGGAATGAATATGAATTACGATAAAGCCCATGATTTAGCACACGCAATGCGTGAATCTGAAGAGTATAAAGAGTTGATGCAAGCGCAAGAGGCTGTGAAAGCTGACGCAGAAGCAACTGCATTGGTGCGCACATTTATGGCTCAACAAATGCAATGGGAATATGCTAAGTTGTCCGGCGCGCCTGAAGCAGATGATTTGCAAAAGAAACAAGAGGAATTGATGCCTCAAATTCAAGCAAATACGGCAGCGGCTAATTATTTGCAAGCGCAAATGCGTTGGAGCCAAGTATCTAATGATATTTATAAAATCATTAGCGAACCAATCACTGAGGGGATGAAAGTGTTAGATCATGGGGAAAAACAACAACCACAACATTAAGGCCTTACAGACGGCTTTATTAGAAACATTACCAAGTACACGTGTACGAGAAGAGGAATATTTACGTCATCATACGACCTTTAAAATTGGTGGTCCTGCTGATTTGTTCGTTGAGCCTACAACGATGGCTGAATTGAGCTTTGCGCTTCGCACCATTCACGAGTTTGATGTGCCTGTTACCATTATTGGTTGCGGATCCAATATTCTCGTGAAGGATGGTGGCATTCGCGGTGCTGTTGTATCTGTTCGACATATGACACAAATTATGGACTGCAATGATAACGTATTGTGTATCGGTTCTGGGTATATGTTGAAAGACGCTTCTGAGTTCGCATGGGAAAATGGATTGACTGGCCTAGAGTTTGCCATCGGTATTCCAGGTACATTAGGGGGTGCCGTGTTTATGAATGCTGGCGCTTATGATGGGGAAATGAGCCATGTCGTTACAGCTGTTCGAGCTGTAGATTTTCAAGGCAATATCAAAGAATACGATGCATCGCATTTAGATTTTGGGTATCGTCATAGTGTATTCCATGATAATCATGAGGTTATTGGCGAAGTGATTATGACGCTTAAACCAGGCGATAAAAATGTTATCAAGGCTAGAATGGATGAGCTTACAGAGAAACGCGAGTCCAAACAGCCTTTAGAATTTGCTAGTGCTGGATCCACCTTTAAACGCCCACCAGGGTATTTTGCAGGAACCTTGATTGAACAAACAGGCCTAAAGGGATTATCCGTAGGAGATGCGCAAGTATCCCATAAGCATGCGGGCTTTGTTATTAATACAGGCAGTGCTAGTGCGAAGGATGTACTCGATTTAATTGCTGAAGTACAACGTCGCGTATATGACCAACATGGTGTGCATCTTGAACCAGAAGTACGTATGATTGGCGAAGATTAATACAAACTAAATACTCATACAAGATTTCTTATGAACCGTTATCCTTTTTTAGGTATGATGAATTCATAAGAAATCTTTTTTTATAGTGTTTTCTTTGACATGATTGAATTAGTTACGTTATAATTAAGTGTTGCCAATTTTGGGAATATACCTATATAGCGACTTTCACAAGCGTTATATGATATAGAATATACTAAAGGAATTAAAGGGAGGATCTTATGATTCGCGAAAATCTTCGTAATGTAGCGATTATCGCCCACGTTGACCATGGTAAAACTACTTTGGTGGACGCATTATTAAAACAAAGCCATGTGTTCCGTGAAAATGAAAAGGTAGCAGAACGCGTAATGGACTCCAATGATTTGGAACGTGAACGTGGTATTACTATCTTGTCTAAAAACACTGCAGTTATGCATGATGGCATCAAAATCAACATCGTTGATACTCCAGGCCATGCTGACTTCGGCGGTGAAGTAGAACGTGTACTTAACATGGTTGACGGCGTATTGCTTCTCGTAGACGCTTACGAAGGTCCAATGCCTCAAACTAAATATGTTTTGCGTAAAGCATTAGAACAAAAATTGAAACCAATCGTTGTTATCAACAAAATTGACCGTCCTGACCAACGTGTTAAAGAGGTTGAAGATGAAGTTCTTGAATTGTTCATGGAACTTGAAGCTGATGATGACCAATTAGATTTCCCTGTAGTATACGCATCTGCTCGTGCTGGTGTGGCTAAAACTAACTGGGATGACGAAGCTGTAAATATGGAACCATTGTTTGAAACATTGATTAAAGAAATTCCTGCACCACAAGGTGATTTGGAAGGTCCTCTTCAATTCATGGTTACTACACTTGATTACGATAACTTTATCGGTAAAATCGCAGTAGGCCGTATCGTTCGCGGTAAAATGAAAACTAACCAACAAGTAGCTATCATGACTGGTGAAAGTACTCGTAAAGCGAAAATTGGCCGCGTATATACATACAATGGCTTGAACCGTGTTGAAACTGATGAAGCACAAATGGGTGATATCATTGCGTTCGCTGGTATCGACGATATCAATATCGGCGAAACTGTAGCAGATGCTGAAAATCCTGAAGCATTACCATCCATCTCCATCGACGAACCAACATTGTCTATGGTATTCTCCGTAAACAACTCTCCATTCGCAGGTCGCGAAGGTGAATTCGTTACATCCCGTCACTTACGTGATCGTTTGTTCCGCGAAGTAGAAACTAACGTTTCTATGAAGGTAGAAGAAACTGATTCTGCAGATGCTTTCAAAGTATCTGGCCGTGGCGAATTGCATTTGGCTGTATTGATCGAAACTATGCGTCGTGAAGGCTATGAATTACAAGTAGGTAAACCTCGCGTAATTTTCAAAACTATTAACGACAAATTGTGCGAACCATTAGAAGCATTGACTATCGACGTACCTCAAGAATTCATGGGCACTGTAATGGAAAATCTTGGTCAACGTAAAGCTGAATTGACTAACATGGTTGAGTTAGCTGGTTACCTTCGCATGGAATTCGTAATTCCTGCACGTGGTTTGATCGGTTTCCGTGCACAATTCTTAACAGCTACAAAAGGTAATGGTATCATGAACCATGTATTCCATGGTTATGCACCATACAAAGGTGAAATTCCTTCCCGTACACGCGGTGCCTTGGTAGCATTCGAAAATGGCGAAACTACACCATATGGTTTGAACTCTGTTCAAGACCGTGGTACATTGTTTGTTGGTCCTAACCAAGACGTGTATGCAGGCCAAGTTATCGGTGAAAATACTCGTGAACTTGATATGGATGTTAACCCATGTAAGAAAAAACACGTTACTAACATGCGTTCTAGCTCCTCTGATGAAGCGGTTCGCTTGACTCCACCTCGTATCTTCTCCTTGGAACAAGCTCTTGAGTGGATCAACGATGACGAACTTGTTGAAGTAACACCTGAAAGCATTCGTATGCGTAAAACAATCCTTGATCGTGCTGCACGTGCGAAAGCTGCAAAAAATAAAAAATAATATCTATACAAGATATATGAAAACGACACTCCTAGTGAGTGTCGTTTTTGTATTTTTGTAAGGTTTAGGTATTCCTATTTATTATATGCATATGAATGTTAGATGATAAATTTATCATTTATGATAGATAAGCATAGTAATGCCTATATATATAAAGTATGCATAATAGCTTGATTATACGGGTATAGGTATATACGAAACCTCCATAAATTTGTATAATAATAGCAAGTTTGTTGATATAAGTTATTGATTATGGAGGTTCTTATGAATAAGAAATTATTAGCATCCTTATTTGCTGTAGGTTTGGCTGCAGGTTTTGTATGCTCTTCCGTTGACGCTCATGGTGTATTCTTTGCTAACCGTACCGATGAAAAAGTATTAGTTCTTGGTGAAGGCCCGGTAGATAATGCCTATAGTGCAGATATGGTGAAAAACATTACTGGCTATGATGTACAAGGCAAACAAATTCCAGTACAAGTTGTTAAACATGAAAAAAATATAGCTATTGTTCCACCAGCAGATCTTGGTGTTACAGTAACTAATTTTGACTATGGCTACTGGACTAAAACTAAAGATGGCAAAATGATTCATAAACCAATTACAGAAGTACCAGGTGCTGTTAAGAGTACACATGCTATCAAATATGATATTCACTATTGGAATGCACAAGCAAAACCTTTCGTAGATAAAAATGCATTTATCCAAATCATTCCATCTGTTAACCCATTAACACTTAGAAAAGGCGATACTTATGAAATTCAAGTATTGAAAGATGGTAAACCTTATGCAAATGCACCTCTTATTAAAGATTTAGTCAATGATTTGACTGGTGAAGCTAAAGCTGATGAAAACGGTAAAGCTACGGTAGCGGTTACTGCTGATGGCTTAAATGTAGTGGGCGTAGAAGTAGCATTCCCTACACAAAATAAAGGGGAACAAAATAAATACTTTAGTGCATTGTCATTCCTTATTTCTCCTGAAGAATAATAATTAGTATTTTCTAGTACTTACCGAGTGTGTGAGTTAATAAAAGACCTCCTAAGTTGGCCTTAGGGGGTCTTTCTATGTTTTTGAGTGTATATAAACCAGTCTGTTGAGAGTGTAAATTAAGACTGGCTAAGAAAGAAGAGAGAACTTTATGAAATTATATCGTCATGTATCGGCAGTCATGGCTGCTTTAGTGTTAACAGGTTTATCTTATTCTGCTGGGGCTACTGATATTAATGTATCAAGTGATAAAGCAGAAGAATTACTTGGTTTATCCATGGGGTCCCCTACACAAACGCAACCAGAGGTTAAGCATTTTGAAGATACATTAACTGTTAATGTACATGGTAAAAGCTTGACCGATGCAGGTAAAAGTAAAAATGTAACAGGTATCTATAATGGATTTGGATCCCAGTTAACGGTAGATAAGGATTTAGTGGTTCGTCTTAAAAATGATGCGCCTGCTTCTAAACGAGAATTGGGTCATTATTATATGAGTGCTGTTTATGCTGGTTACGGCGGTAAGGTACCACGTCTTAGCAAGGATAATCCGGACCGAGATTTTGGGGATACTAATATTCATGTTAAAGGCAATGTAGATATTGATGCTATCGGCTCTGGTTTACAAGTCAATCAACGAGGTCATATCCTTGTTGATGGAGGCGGTAAGATTATCACGCATCCTGTAGAAACATCTGATACCTATTCTGTAGTAGCAGAAGAAGGGGATGTATATGTTAATGCAGGCGCTGATGGCAAACATCCAGGTACTAAGGACCTAGTTGCTGTTGGTAATGTGGGACTTATCAACAAGGACTATGGCCGTGATCCAAATCATAATGTTGAACCAACTAATATAGCACTAGCTTTCACAACACCTAACTCTAGCCTTACCGGTGCTGTTTTGAATGAATATGCTGAAAGCAATAAAAATCCACATAATTCTGGTGCGGATATTTATCTACAAAATGGGGCTACTTGGAATAATGAATGGATTGGCATGGAACGTCCTACGCCTAAAAAAGAACGTCCTTCTGGGGATAATGAGGCGTACCTATATAAGGGCAGTAAAGTACGTAATCTCGTAGGTGGAGCAAATCCAACTGCAGCAGGTATCATTCATCCAATCGATGCACGTCCAATCACGATTCAAAACTATAGTGGCTTTGTGAATGCTGATTACAAAGCAGGTACACCAGCTAGTGAAGAAGGTAAGGGGCAAATCATTATCCAACATGCAGCTGACAATAGCCATGTAATGGTGCAAGGGGATAGTGCTAAAAACTTAACCGATGATGCTAGCTATCGTGCTGAAATGCAATCTTTGGCTAATAAATTGCAATACACTGGAAATGATAAAAAACTAGCTACCGCAGTTCAAATCAATGAAGGCATAACACGCCCTGCAGCTGTTGCAGAACTTGGTACAGATGCGTTTGATGCGCAAGGTAATCTCGTTGTAGGTAATACAGCGACTGTTAAACACGCTGGGGAATCCTCATTGGTAAGCGGTACAAAATCCGCTCTTGCATCTACGGCTATGGCATGGCGTAATAATACAAACGATTTACAACGTCGTTTAGGCGACCTTCGTTTAGCTAATACAGATCAAGGTGTGTGGGCTAAATATATTGGTGGTAAATCAAAGATTACAGATGGCGCTGATGCTCGTATGACCTATAATGGTGTACAACTTGGTTACGACCATAAGGCATCTAATGGCTGGATCTTTGGCGGTGCCCTAGATTACAGTACATCTAGCAATACCTATGCCGTTGGCAGTGGTGATGGTAAAATTGGAGGCCTTGCGTTATATGGCACAAAACAACATGATGATGGTCGCTATCTAGACATCATCGCTCGTGGCAACCGTTTGTCCAATAATTACAAACTTTATTCGGTAGGCGGTCAACGTGTGAACGGTGATTACCACACATTTGGCACATCCTTGAGTGCTGAATACGGTAAACGCATTAAGAAACAAAATGGCTTCTACATCGACCCTAGCGTAGAATTCATCGTAGGTCGTTTGAATGGCGTATCCTATGATGCTAATATTGCTGGCGGTGGCTCCATGCATGTGAAAGCTGACGGCGTTAACTCTGCTGTAGGTAGATTAGGCTTTGGCATTGGCAAAGAAACAGAAAAATCCAACATCTTTGCAAAACTCGCATTGGCTCATGAATTCTCTGGCAAGATGAATACAACCTATTCCGCACCAGGCAATCCAACAGTAAAAACAGAACTTGATTTGAAAGATACTTGGCTTGATGCTGAAATCGGTGGCTCCTGGAGTGTTCGCCCTAGTACATACCTATATGGCACATTTACGAAAAACTTTGGTGCTACTATAGATAATACATGGCGTATCGATGCGGGGGTACGACATAACTTTTAATTGAATATATGAAAAAATGTAGTAGCCTGAAAGAGAGCTACTACATTTTTTGTTTATAAGATAAAAATTTTTTGTTTTATAATATGATAATTGATTATTTATTAAAAATTACTAGGGGTATATTTTACGGCGATGATATGTACTTCTTTTTCATTATCTTTAACTGCATAAACGATAGTGTAATTTTTATAAAAGAGCTGTCTGTATCCTTTATTACGATATTGACCAACTTTTCGTAAACTGCCACGTGTTGGATAGGTTTCAAGACTCAAAATCATTTGAAGTAAATCACTATATATTTCTAGTGCAGTATTTGGTGATACAAGCTTATCTAGAATGTACATAAATATATTATGGAGGTCCGATTCTGCAGAGGGGAAAATTGTGACTTTATAGGTGTCCAAGATACTCCTCCTTTAATTCTGAAAAGAGGGTTCTTGCATCTTTTCCATGCACATGATTAGCTATATCTGATTCATATTGTGTTATTGCTTTATCGATTTCGTTAGAGCGTGTTAGTGATTCGTATGCTTCCATACTCATAATAACAAGTTCACCGTATCCGTTTTTTGTAACGAAAATAGGATCATTAGATTCCTTACACATATCCATGATTTCATTTGTATTGCGTAAGTCTTTCATAGGTATTATTCTTGGCATATTTTCACCTCCTAAAATAATCTTAATTATGCCTTTATTATGTCATAATTAGTGTATTGCAGCAAGGAAATCTATTAATTTAACAAATTCACATTTCTATGCTAATATATAAAAACTAGAATTTATAAAACTTCTTAAGTAAGAATTAGGAGGCTACAATATGAAAGTTTTAATCGTAAATGGTAGTAGTCATGTGAATGGCACGACTATGCAAGCTATACAAGAGGTACAAAAGGTATTCAGTGATGCTAATGTAGATACAGAGGTCATTCAACTTGGCAATAAACCTATTCGTGATTGTATTCAATGTGGCTATTGTTTTGAGCATGGTGAATGTGTATTTAAGGATGATGATGTAAATTCTTTCGTAGAAAAAGCGAAAGATGCAGATGGTTTTATCTTTGCAACACCTGTATATTATGCACATCCAAGTGGTCGTATTTTATCCTTTTTAGATCGTGTATTTTTCAGTGCAGAAAATGTAACACCAAATCCATTTGCCTTTAAACCAGGTGCATCTATTGCTGTAGCTCGTCGTGGTGGTACAACGGCGTCCTTTGATGTACTCAATAAATACTTTGGTATTTCTCAAATGCCAATTGCAGGCTCTACATATTGGAATATTAGCCATGGCCTAGTAGCAGCGGATGCTAAACAGGATGAAGAAGGGATGCAAACTATGCGCAACCTTGCACGTAATATGATTTGGATGATGCGTAGCTTTGCGGTAGCCAAGGAGCAAGGTGTGCCATATCCAGATACAGAGAAAAATGTATCTACGAACTTTGTACGTTAATAATTTGGCACTTGGTGTGGTGTTAAAGGAGATATAATGGTTAATGTTTTATTTATCTGTCACGGAAATATTTGTCGTTCTACGATGGCAGAGTTTTATATGAAGCATATCGTTAACGAGGCAGGTTTGACTGATTCTATTTATATCGAATCTGCTGCCACATCTCGTGAGGAGATAGGAAATGATACTCATTATGGTACTAAACAAAAATTAGATGAAATGGGTATTCCTTATACTCGTCGTAAGGCGCGCCAAGTGACAATGGATGATTACCGTAAATTTGATTATCTCATCATCATGGATGAAAATAATGCACGAAACTTACGTCGTATTATCGGTGATGATGTGGATCATAAGGTGCATAAGGCTATGACCTTTGTTGGTGAAAGCCGAGATGTAAAAGATCCTTGGTATACGGGAAACTTTGACGAAACCTATGATGATGTCAGTCGTAGCTGTGATGCACTCTTACAGATCATTAAAAAGAATATGTAAAATAATACGCCTCTATTATTATTTCATCGATTAGCTAATGATAGGGGCGTATGTTATATGTCCATGTGCTAATATACTTTATACTATCGAAGCATGCTGTAATATGGTATAATTCTTTAGTACACATGCGCCTATAGCTCAGGGGATAGAGCGCCGGTCTCCGGAACCGGGTGCGCAGGTTCGAATCCTGCTAGGCGCACCAATAGCAAACGGCTTCTCGAAATTTCGAGAAGCCGTTTTTATATGTTACTATCTATATTTATTACATTGAATTCCTCTAGATCTAAATTCTTTCATGAGTATGTCTATTGATTTATCAATAATTTCTTCGTTAGATATATATACCATTTTTTTGTAATAGACAGTACCATCAAATTCTATCCAACGACTTGTTTTACCATTTATTTTGCAAATCTTCATTCTTCCGGCCCAGCTACCCATGCTGCGGAATTTTTTGCCTTTAGAGAAACGCACTTCGCGAATATCTTTTAATTTATAGGCTCTTCTTACTAAACCAATGCCTATAGAGACTTGATCATCTTTAAAATAGAGAAGTTTATAACGTTCTTCAGGCGGCATGGATTTAATCATAGATAAGTTATAAGTCGCAAATGTCACGGCAATAGCAACTAATACAAACATTAGGATTAGTATATAGGTTCCCATACTTTCAAGTCCTCCTTTTCTTTATTATAATAAATATAAGTGGTGTACGAAATAATTTTTATCGTTAACATTGAAGCGTTATTTGTATGTATTAATAGGAGAGAAATGAATGGACACACATGCACGAACCGCAAAAGGGAAACAAGAAAATTAGTAGAAGAGAAATTAGCGGCTACTCCTAGTACTGATGATGTACTGACATCAGTGTATTGGGAATTTTCTAATCAAGAGTATATGAGTAATGATGCTTTCACCTTGGATATCATCAATTATATAGAGGATAATAAAGCGAATTGGAATCCAATGGCATAGCTATTAATAGTCGAAAGGTATGCATCGTTTAGATGGCGAAACTTCAATATATCGGCTTATAACAGGTTCATAAAATGTATTCTATAGTTTGTACTTCATGAATGAAATTTCATATCAGTTATATATTTGATATGGTATAATGTTACCAAATTATTCATGTTGTTCATGTTAGTTTGGTTTTCATTATAGAATTACAGATATGGAGAGAGGATTATATGAGTTCATTAATATTTCTGCTGATATTAGCATTGGTAATTTTCTTTATTAAGCAATATAATGCATTGCAAAAATTAACTGTAGAGATTAAAGAAGCTCGCGCTAATATTATCGTAGCCTATGAGAAAAAGGTAGCTATTATCAATCAATACTCTGGTTTAGTTGATGAATATGGCGATTATGAGAAATCTATTCAATTAAAGGTGTCTGATAATTTCTTGGAAATGGCACGTGCAACGGCTAAGGCTGTTCAAAATATTACGGCGTTAGCTAATCAATTCCCAGAGTTAAAAGCAGATAGTCAATATGGTAAATTTTTAGAAGCGATTAGTGAAAATGAAACTTTCATTTCTAATAAACGCGAAATTTATAATTTCCAAGTAAAAGAATACAACAGTGCTATTGCGCAAATTCCCATGGTATTCGTAGCTGCTATGTTGGGCTTTAAACAAGCGCCATTCTTTGATCCTAAGAATGAAGAAGCTCTTGCAGCATTCAGCGGTGCAGATCCTGAGGCTATCAAAAACTTAGCTAAAGAAGGTACTGATAAACTTAGAGATACATTCGATAAGAAACCTGCTGAATTTAAACCTCAAGATAAACCTGAACAATCTGAACAACCAACTAGTGTAGAAGAATTAGAACAACAAGTTTTAAAACAAAATGAGCTTGGTAAATCTGTAGATACAGAAGAAACTAAGCAAGATGATAAAAAATAATTTATCTAACTATAAGGGACTATACCTTATGCAAATATATTGCATGTGGGTATAGTCCCTTTTGATGATTATTGGGAAATAATGAAATATATTGTTTTCTAATCATTAAAATAGTACAATGTGATTAGATTAGATTAGATTAGATTAGATTGGATTAGATTAGATTAGATTAGAAAGGAGGTTTATATGTATAAAGAATCGGAAATAATAGAGTTGAAAAGAGAATATACAACGGATATTCGAAAGGAGATTATTGCCTTTGCTAATACTAATGGTGGTACTATTTATGTTGGTATTGATGATAATGGCGATATTGTAGGTATAGATGATTGTGATGCTCTTATGTTGAAAATAGGTAATTTAGTGCGAGATTCCATTAAGCCAGATATTACTGCATTTATTCATTACGATAATTTGGTAGAGCATGATAAAAATATATTAAAAATTACAGTCCAACGTGGCACGTTAAGACCTTATTATATTCATAGTAAGGGATTAAAACCTAGTGGTGTATATGTGCGACAAGGTTTCGCTTCTGTGCCAGCTAGTGATATGTTAATTAAGGATATGATTCGCGATACTGACGGAGATAGTTACGAAAGTGCTAGATCCTTACAACAAAAATTAACATTTAAACGGTTAAAACATGAATTTGATGGTAAAACTCTAGCCTTTAATGATCTGCAAAAAAGAACCTTAGGAATTACTGAATTTGATGATATTTATACCAATCTGGGGTTGCTATTGTCTGATCAATGTCCTCATGAGTTGAAAATCGCAGTATTTCAGGGAACAGATGGATATATTTTTAGAGATAGGCGTGAAATCAGAGGGGCCTTATTAGATCAATTATATGAAGCGTACGAGTATATAGATAATCGAAATGCAGTTAAAGCCACTATTGAAGGGCTTCATAGAAAGGATAAACGAGATTATCCACAGATTGCTATTCGTGAAGCATTATTAAATATGCTAGTTCATAGAGATTATTCGTATATGGCCAGTCCAACCATAGGCATATATGATAATCGTATTGAGTTTACATCGCTTGGCGGGTTGCCACCTAGAACTAGTTTAGACGATATTTTATTAGATGGGTTTTCATTGTGCCGGAATCCCAAATTAGCTAATGTATTTTATCGGTTAGAATTAATTGAAGCCTATGGGACAGGCTTACAAAAAATTATGGATGCCTATAAAAATAAAACGGTTAAACCTCAAATTATTGTGACTACTAATGCATTTAAATTAATATTACCAAATTGCAATATCGATGAGCCTATATCTGAACACAATGTACCTAAAATTAGCTATCAGCAAGAAGAGCAGATCATTAATCTAGTTCGTGATTGTGGAAGCATCAAACGGAGTGATGTTGATACAGAATTAAAAGTAGCACAGGCCACGAGCGGTAGAGTGTTACGACGATTAGTGGAGAAGGGGCGACTTAAACAGATTGGTAAGGGACGTTCTATACGATATATTTTATCCGATACAATGTAAATATATAGAATAGGATATTCGATACTTTAGATAATATATGTAAATGTGACTATAGTAACACAAAAATTATTGAGAATAATATACAATAAAAAGTATAGTATCCATATACAAAATCTGAACTGCCCATTTGGAACGATAGGGCCATATGGATATTGTGTTAACTATATTTACAGTCACATATACAGTATCATAGTAGAGGATATAATATGAATAATACAATACAAGAAGTATCCGTTGATCTCCATGATTGGCGCGATGAACAAGCGGCCTGGAATAATCGATCTAAATTTTTCGTAGAACTACATAATCGAGCAGATCGTAAGGCACAGGTAACTGACTTTCTCTCATTTTTAAAGGACGAACATCTATTACCTCCAAATGGTGGGACCGCTCTCGACATTGGTTGTGGTGTTGGTGATTATGCACTTGGATTAGCTAGAGAAGGTTACAAAACTACGGGAATTGATTTGTCCGATGGCATGATTCATGGTGCAAAACAACTGGCAGATAAAGAAGGCCTTGATGTGAGCCTATATATTGCACCATGGTCTGAAGAAACTAGGCAGAAATTAGGCTGGGATAAATCCTTTGATTTGGCGTATAGTATTTTTTGTCCTATCATGTTTGATGTAGAGAATATACGGGCCATGCATGATGCAAGCCATGATACATGTCTATGGATTGCGTTTAGTGAACGTATGGATGAAACGGTAGATATGTTGTCAGAACATTTCTTCGGACGAGATTCATTTCCGTGGGCTGGTAAGATGAAAGCATGTTTAGATGCCATTCATGAGATAGGTCATAATGTGAAAGTTACGTATAAAACTGTACCCGAAACAGAGGTTATGAGCCTTGATAAAGCGGTAGATTATTTCACGATGCGTCTCCACAATAATGAGTGGGGCACCATGGAAGATATGAAGCGAGAAATTAGACAACTCATTGAACCGCGTGCTATTGATGGTAAAATTCATAATAAGACAGTGGATACGGTTGCATGGGTATCTTGGTCGGTTAAATAGGAGGCATTATGACAGTAGAAGAAAAGCGTCAATTAGAACTCAAAACGATGCGTCAAATCATTGGCATCTATTGTCATGATAAACATCATACGCCAAAGGGCCAACTATGCGAAGATTGTGAAGAGGTATGGCAGTATGCACAGCATCGCATCGATGTATGCCCACACATGGAGCATAAGACGTTTTGTAGCGTATGTAAAACACATTGTTATGCGCCGACGTACCGAGGAAAAATCCGTGAAATCATGCGCTACGGTGGCCCGCGGATGTTACTACACTCTCCAATTCAGGTTGTTCGTCATATGTATTTAGAGTGGAAGGATAGAAAAAGGAGCCATATATCTCATGAAAACTGATATGATTGTAAGAACGGGAATATTTGTAGCGTTGACGGTTTTACTATCTTATATATTTGCTATTCACACTACCTTTATACATATCACTTTTGGATTTCTATCAACCGCTATATTTGCCATTCTTTATGGGCCGATGGCAGCTGGTATAATGGCTGCTATTGCCTGCTTTATAGGCATGGCTCTATTTGGACAAGGCGTATTCTTTCCCGGCTTTATCGTATCTGAATTTCTTGTAGGCTATGTGTATGGACATTTTTTACATGGTCGTAATGTTACATTTAAACGATTACTTTTACCAGAAGCGATTGTGACAGTATGCATACATTTGCTATTGAATACACTGTGGCTGACAATATTTTATAATAAAGCTGTATCCGCTATATTTGTTGGACGTCTTATTAAAAATATTATTTGTTTCCCCTTAGAGATTGCATTGATTTTAATTGTGTATAAGGCAATCAGTAAATTTATAGTACCCAAAAAGCTATAACCCTATAACCTTTTATTATACTAAAATGCACCCCTAACATTAGATGGTATGTTAGAGGTGCATTTTTATTGGTTATATAGTTTTATGCAAGCGCTTTATCGAATACAGCCTTGATGTATGCCTTAGTTTGGTCATAGCTTTCACCAGGTTGTGCTTCGTATTGTTTATCAGTACCGAACCAAAGGTTAGGGTAGTATTCATATGGATGCGTTTTGAATAATTCGTGAGCATCTTGATCCTCAACCCAGTCGATTTTGATATTTTTATATGCAGGATTTTCTGCTTGCAATTCTTCGATTGCACGGAATGCGTTATGGCAATAAGGGCAACCGTTTAAGTGGAAACCTAGAATTTCTTTCATAGTATTCAGTCCTTTCAGAAAATACGACTAAATTTAGTGATTTATTGAGTTATTTCATACTCACATCAACTAAGATGTGATATATTAAAAAGTATATCATAAATAATAACAATATTCAATTTTTCAGATATAATCTACTAGCATTTGTAGGTTGATATATAGGAGGATGGCTATGATTTCAGGTGCCGCATACGTGGTGAAAGCATTGCAAGAGGAGAATGTTGATATTTTATTCAACTATCCTGGCGCAGCAACCATCGATATAATGGATGAATTATATAAACAAGATCAGGTGAAAGTAATCTTACCTCGCCATGAGCAAGCATTAGCACATGCTGCTGATGGTTATGCACGCAGCACTGGCAAGGTTGGCGTTTGTATGGTTACCTCTGGCCCAGGTGCGACAAATCTTGTTACTGGTATTGCTACAGCCTACTCAGATAGTGTACCTATGGTGTGTATTACAGGCCAAGTAGATTTAGCATTGATGGGCAATGACGCATTCCAAGAAGTAGATACGGTCGGCATTGTTCGTAATGTAAGTAAGTATGCTGTTACGGTTCGTGACCGTAAAGATCTAGGTCGTATTTTGAAAGAAGCCTTTTACATTGCTCGTACAGGCCGCCCGGGTCCTGTTGTCGTAGATATTCCTAAGAATATCCAAAAAGCGATGGGGTCTGATGTATATCCTGATGAAGTTAACATTCGTGGTTATAAGCCCAATACCACAGTTCACATTGGTCAGGTAAAAAAAGCGTGCTCCGTTATTGCTAAGGCTAAACGTCCTTTATTCTTATTAGGTGGCGGTATTAGCATCAGTGGCGCCAATGAATTGATGACTCAACTGGTAGATAAAACGGGTATCCCTGTGGTCACTACCTTGATGGGGAAAGGTGCTATTAGTTCCTATCATCCATTGTACTTAGGCAATGTAGGCATTCACGGTGGTTATGCACCGAATGTGGCCATTACCGATTGTGATGTTATGATTTCCATTGGTACGCGTTTCAATGACCGTATCACCGGTAAATTGAGTACATTTGCACAAAACTGCAAAATTGTACATATTGATGTAGATGCTGCATCTATCTCTAAAAATATTAAGGTAGATATTCCAATCGTGGCGGATGCAAAATTAGCTATTGAAGCTCTATTAGAATATATTGAACCTCACGATCTAGGCGATTGGCCGGCTCAATTGCAACAGTTAAAAGAAGAGCGTCCTGTTACGCAAGCTGGTGAAGAAGGTCTTACGCCACAAAATATTATCGACTACATTAATGACCATTATGACCGTCCAGTGGTGGCAACTGATGTAGGTCAAAACCAATTGTGGACTACGCAATTCCTTGAAATCGAAGGTAATCATCAATTGTTGACATCCGGCGGCTTAGGTACGATGGGCTATGGATTCCCTGCGGCTATTGGTGCTCAATTTGGTAATCCTACAAAACGTGTATTCGCCATTTGTGGTGATGGGGGTGTGCAAATGAATATTCAAGAATTTGCAACAGCTATGCATTACCATTTGCCTGTGACCTTGGTTGTTATCAATAATGGCTATCTTGGTAATGTACGTCAGTGGCAACAATTATTCTACGATAAACGCTATGCATGTACTAATTTGTTGATGGATGAAAGTGCTATCGTCACTCGTGATATGATCGATGACGGTGAATTTGAATACGTACCAGATTTTGTGAAATTAGCAGAGGCCTATGGCGCACAAGGTATACGTGTTACAAAAGCTGAAGAATTAGAAGGAGCGTTTAAAAAGGCAGATGCTTTCAAAAAAGGACCAACACTCATTGAATGCATCATTCCAACTGAGTTAAATGTATTGCCAATGGTACCAGCCGGCAAATCGTTGAGCGACATGTTATTAAAGGATAAAAAATAGGAGGGGCTATGGAATTACATTTAGAAAAACGCTGCATTTCAGCATATGTAGAAAACCAAATCGGCGTATTGGCCAAAATTTCTGGCCTCTTCGCGGGTAAAAATTATAACCTTGATACGTTGACAGTAGGTGAAACAGAAGACCCTACCATGTCACGTATGACCATTGAACTCACTTGCGATGATTTGACATACGAACAAATTATCAAGCAACTTAACCGCAGTGTTGAGGTTATTAAGGTTATCGACTTTACAGATATGCCGATTACAAAAAAAGAATTATTATTCATCAAGGTTAATAACTGTAAAGAATCGGACAAACAAGAAATATTCCGCATTGCAGAAACCTTTGACCTTAAGGTCATTGACTACAATCGAAAATCTGTACTTGTACAATGCGTGAAAACAGTATCCAAGAACAATGATATGATTGCCTTGTTTAAGGATATGTTCGTTAATCGCATCGAAGTTGTTCGTGGTGGCAGTGTCGCAATTGAGGCATTGGCGACTCCGGATCGCTAGTGAGGTATAGACCTAGAGTATTCATGTTGAGTAGCCCGTACTTGCTCGCTCCACCGGCCGGGTCTGACTTCGCCCTTCGGGCTACGCAGGGCCAAAGTTTGGCGTTCAGCTCATACTTGCTCGTTCCAGCTACCTTAACGGTCTTCGGCCGAGGGCCTTGACCTAGTAAAGTCACTGTGCTAGTATGAGCTTCACTTGGACAATAATGTCTGTTTGTTTTATGGTATAATAAAATATCGAATGTATTAAATATAGAGACCTTGCTTTAATTTAGACAAGGTCTTTTTTACCTGGAGGAAATATGAGTTTACTTGATGATATTTTGAAGCATAATAAGGAATATGTAGAAGATCAAAATACAGGATATGTTGATGTAGATACAAAATGTAGTAAGATGCCTAGTCGTCAGATGGCGATTGTAACGTGCATGGATACGCGTCTTGTGAATTTCTTAGAGGATTCCATGGATATTGGTCGTGGTGAGGCTAAGATTGTTAAGACTGCAGGTAATTGTATTACAGGACCTTTTGATGGTGTCGTTCGTAGTTTGTTGGTTTGCATTTATGAGTTAGGTGTTAACGAAATCTTTATCATCGGTCATCATGAGTGTGGTATGGCTAAAACTACGGCTAAAGATTTAACAGAAAAAATGTTAGTTCGTGGTATTGCACCTGAGGCCATTCATATGGTGAAAAAGGAGATGGAACATTGGGCGGATGGATTCACACATCCTGCTGAAAATGTAGAGGAAACAGTAGATGAATTACGTATGAATCCGTTGATTCCTAAAGATGTGCCGATTCACGGTCTAATTTTCCATCCTAGAACTGGTGAAATTGAGGTCCTTGTCAACGGCTATACACAAATGAAACAATATTACGAAAAATAGTAGCTTAATTCTTTAATAGAGGTATTGTGAATTGAGTAATATAAATAGATTAGATATATTTGAGGTAGCGTGTAAACATTTTCTTGCAGATTTTTCAAATTTTAAAAATCTCATTTCTACCCAAGTTCAATCCTTAGACGGTCTAGAATGGTCTTTTGATAAAGGTTCCACTAAAGTTTGTAGTGCTGACGAAAAGGGATTAAAAAAACGCTGTAAAGTGGGTATAAAATACAGACTGCAGGTTGAACTGTCTTGTGTTGATGCAGAAACTATTTGGACGGAATTTAGTCGATTTTGGATGGGTACCACTTTAAATCAGGTTGAAAGAGTATACAGCAATGAAGAATTAGGGCGCTATCAATTTATAGCTAATAATTCTATAGGTGATGAGATTACGTGTGATATCTATTTACCTAATGAATGGAATATACCACAATTAAATATGTTGGGATGTATTTCTGCAAGATATAGAAAAGTAGATGTTCACGAAGTATAGAAAAATCTTATTTGACTTAAAGTTAAGTTTAAGTTTTATAATGTGTTCATATTAAATGTTAGCAAAATAGTTTAGTTAATAAAGGAATTATATGAACAGAAAACGATTATTTACTTCTGTTTTAGCTATTGTATCTGTGGTAGCCATTTCTGTAGGTGGATATACATATCGAGAGGCTATTTACAGTCGAATCGCTCGGGCTGTGGCTATCGTAAGCGGTCAAGAAATCAAGCCGCTCTTAGATTCTGAAGGACGTTATATTCGCCAAATTGTAGCAAAGGATAATAGCACGAGCCGCACCATTATGTGGCAATCGGATAGCAGTGAACCTGATGCGGTTATTGAGTATCGTCTAGTTAGTAGTGATGATATTAAGACCTTATCGGCTTCGGATGCAGCTTTCACAGATGATGGTAGTATGACGTATATTCATGAGGGGACGATTATAGATTTAACACCTGATACTAAATATGAATATCGCATTGGTTATAGTACAGACCGCCGTAGTGATTGGTATCCATTAGAAACAGCAGGTGCTGGTGAGTATGAGGTTCTCATCTATCCAGATTCTCAATCTGGCGATTATTCTGGGTGGGAGCAATTGGTAAAAAATTCTGCTGATAGGAATCCAAATGCGGCCTTGTATATCAGCATGGGTGACCTCGTAGATAATGGGGAACAGGCCTATCAATGGCGGACGTGGCTCGATTCTATTAAGCCGTTGAGTGCACGTATTCCTTTGGCCCCTACATTGGGCAATCACGAGATGTATACGCTAGATTGGAAGATGCGTGAGCCACGTGCCTATTTGAACTATTTTGATGTACCATCTAATGGAAATACAACATTTGACCGCCATTATTATTCTTATGATTATGGCGATGTCCATTATGTTGTGTTGGATACGCAGCTATATGAAAGTACTCATGAGGATAACCATGATGTACATCATCCCGATTTATATGATGTACAGGTGCAGTGGCTACGCCAAGATTTAGCATCGAATACGAAGAAATGGACCGTAGTTCTTATGCATCGTGATCCATTCCAATATGCCTTTAATCGTCCTGGTGCGAGTAGGGCTGCTGGCTTTGATGAAGAGGGCGTATTATTTATGCCTATCTTTGATGAGTTCAATGTAGATTTAGTCTTATCGGCTCATCTACATTCCTATCGTAATCGTGGTCATGTGCGTAACTTTGAACGTGATGCATCAGGGCCATTGTATATTTTGACCGGTATAGCGGGTGATGCACGACGACCTAATTGGCAACAACATCCTTTGGATGTATATGTGGCACCGGATCGAGAAAAAAATAATTATATGACGATGACGGTTACACCGAATCGATTAGTTGTACGAGCCTTCTTGGCTGATGGAACACAGATAGATGAGTCCGTCATTGAAAAATAAATGGAGCTGTAGTAGTATGCGTATGCTATTACAGCTCTTTTTTCGTAAAACTTAGAAATTCATATAATTTATAGCTTATAGTTCTATGATTAAAATTAATGCATAGCATAACAAATAAAAATACAAAATATATGTATAAAACTTGAATAATATAAGCAATAGTATTATAATACGTACATAGGTTATAAAAATACACAAATGATGTATAAAATATACATACAGTGTATAAAGGAGATAACGTCATGAATACATTACAAGATTTAATAAAAAAATATGCAGCACAATATAAAGAACAAGTTATAGCATGGCGTCGACATATTCATAGTCATCCAGAATTATCTGGTCAAGAAAAAGAAACATCTTTATTCATTCAAAAGACTCTTGGAGAACTAGGGATTCCATTTGTCAATGATGTTTCAGATTATGCAGTTATCGGTGAAATACAGGGCGCTCACACAGGCCCTGTTATTGCGTTACGGGCCGATATTGATGCATTGCCAATCCATGAAGAGACGGGACTACCTTTTGCATCACAAAACGAAGGTGTTATGCATGCTTGCGGACACGATGGACATATATCGATTTTGCTTGGTGCGGCGGCTGTGTTGCAATCTATTAAAGATGAATTGCACGGTACCGTTAAACTCGTATTCCAACCTTCTGAAGAAGAGGCGTTATTTCCTGGTGCACAAGGCATTGTGGACAGCGGTATCCTAGATGATGTAGATGAAATTTTTGGACTTCATGTATGGCCTCAATTGCCGGTAGGCACGGTAGGCCTTAAGAAAGGTCATCTTATGGCGGCATCTGATCATTTTCTCGTTCATATTCACGGTAAATCTACGCATGGTGCAGAACCTCACAATGGTATCGATGCCATCGTGGCTGCTGCCAACTGGATTGTTAATGTAGAGTCCATGGTGGCTCGTGAGACGAATCCAATGGAAAATCTCGTATGCACCATCGGGGTAATCAACGGTGGTGATCGCTATAATGTGGGCTGCGGCGATGTATACCTCGAAGGGACTTGCCGTACCTACGAACCAGCGAAACGTGACTATATTGAACGTCGTTTAGGTGAAAGTTTACAAGCTTTGGATATGATGTACAAGACAAAGAGTACCTTAGATTATAAACGTGGTCATGGAGCGACAACGAATGACCCAGATGCCATCGACTATGCTACATCCATTGTAGAAAAATACCTTGGCAAGGACGCCGTAGTACATCCAGAACATCCGTCTATGGCGGCAGAAGATTTTTCCGCATACTTACATAAAATCAAGGGCGCTTTCCTTTGGTTAGGAACTGGTTTTGAAGGCAATCCAGCACTTCATAATGCAGGATTTACCATTGATGAAAAAATTTTAGAATCCGGTATTACCATGATGGCGGCACTGGCTGCAGAATATTTACAACCGAAAGAGTAGCTTTCATAAATAACAAAAATAAAATTGTATAAATATATACCGTATAGATTGAAGGAGTTATCATGAAAAGTTTACATAATAAATCATTTAAGACAATGCTAGATTACACACCAGAAGAAATTAAATATTACTTAGATCTAGCTGCTAAATTAAAGGCAGATAAAAAAGCGGGCACAGAAATCAAAACGATGGAAGGCAAAAATTTTGTACTCATCTTTGAAAAGGATTCTACGAGAACACGGTGTGCCTTTGAAGTAGGGGCAGCAGACCAAGGGGCACATACGACATACCTTGGACCTACAGGTTCTCAAATGAATAAAAAAGAATCCTTAAAGGATACGGCTCGTGTTCTTGGTTCCATGTATGATGCCATTGAATTCCGTGGCTTTGACCAAGAAGACGTGGACACATTGGAACAATATTCTGGTGTGCCTGTATGGAATGGCTTAACAGATATGGACCATCCTACACAAACATTGGCTAATTTCCTTACATTGCAAGAAAATATCGATAAACCATTGAACGAAATTTCCTATGCTTATGTAGGTCATGGTCAATCCAATATGTGTAATGCTTTGATGAGCGGTGCCGTAAAAATGGGCATGGATTTCCGTCTTATCGGGCCTAAACAATTCTGGCCAGCTGGTCCGTTCTACGAAGAATGCTTGAAGGTAGCAAAGGAAACAGGCGCTACGATTACGTGCACAGATAATGTGGCAGAAGGCGTTAAAGGTCTTGATGTGATTTACACAGGCGTATGGGTAACGATGGGTGATACCTACGATATGTGGGAAGAACGGATTAACCTCTTTAAACCATTCCAAATCAATGCGGACATGATGGCCTTAACGGGCAATCCAAATACAAAATTCTGTCACTGCTTACCAGCATTCCACAATACAGAAACACAAGTTGGTAAAGATATCTTTGAACGGTTCGGCATGAATGGTATCGAAGTAACAGAGGACGTATTTGAAGGCCCTAATTCCTTGGCTTTCCAAGAAGCAGAAAACCGTTTGCATACCATCAAGGCAGTTATGGTTGCTACATTTGGCGATTATCCAATGAAATAATAGTTAGGACACAGATGGCGGGAGAGGTCATCTAGCACGTATAGTAAAGAAGGTTATAGAATGAATCCATATAAGGTATTTATCTTAGGTCACGAAGGAACGACGGGCCTTAGAATTCATGAACGGCTGTCCGGTCGGAAGGATATTACATTATTATCCATTTCCGATGAGGACCGTAAAAATATAGATGTCATTGCGAGCATTGCAAAGGATGCGGATATCGTGTTCTTGTGCTTGCCTGATGCGGCTTCCAAAGAGGTGGTGGCTGCTATCGGTGAGTATCCTTGCAAGATTATCGACACATCCACGGCGTTTAGAACGGCTGATGATTGGGCTTATGGCTTTCCTGAGCTTGGTGAAAGCTACAAAAACGATATTAAAACAAAACAACATATTGCAAATCCTGGCTGTCATGCGAGCGGCATGATTGCTTGCATTGCACCGCTTGTGAAAGCCGGTATTGCCCCAGCAGATTATCCTTTCACCATTACATCCTTAACAGGCTATAGCGGTGGTGGTAAGAAGATGATTGGTCAATACGAATCGGAGCCGAAGGATTATTTCCTCTACGCACCACGTCAATATGGACTTAGTCAACAACATAAGCATTTGCCAGAAGTAACCTATGTATGCGGTCTTACAGAAGCACCCATATTCATGCCCATCGTAGATGATTACTACAGTGGCATGGAGGTAAGTGTTGGCCTACATACACGTCTATTAGCAAAACCGGTTACTGTAGAGGATGTGCACGCTGCACTGGTAGATTTTTACAAGGATAGCACCATCGTCAAGGTAGCACCACTTAACTTAGAAGAAGACAATAAACAATTGCTAAATGCTAACAAACTAAGCAATACGGATGGCATGGTCATCTCTGTAACAGGTAACAATGACCGCATGGTCGTTCACGCTATTTTTGATAATTTAGGAAAGGGCGCTTCTGGTGCAGCCGTACAATGTATGAACATCGCACTTGGATTGCCAGAAGAAACGGGGCTTTCACTATGAACAGTGTAACAAATGCAATGCGGGCGCACATCTTAACGGCGGCCGTTCCATATATTAAACAATATACAGATAAATACGTAGTCGTTAAATACGGCGGCAATGCCATGACGGATCCGGAACTTAAAAAATCCGTTATGAACGATTTGCTTTTATTGCAACTCGTAGGGGTGAAAGTAGTCCTCGTTCACGGTGGCGGTCCAGATATTAATAGCACATTGGAAGCTATGAATATTGAATCGAAATTTAGCAATGGGTTGCGTGTAACCGACAAAGAAACGATGAATGTAGTACAAATGGTGCTCGCTGGCAAGGTCAATAAAGGCCTCGTAGCAGACCTCATCGGCTTTGGTGGCCGTGCTATCGGCCTCTGTGGTGTGGACGGTGAACTCATCCAAGTACATAAGAAAAACGAAGAACTTGGCTATGTGGGCGAAGTAGATAAAATCGATCCAAAGGTCATCGATGATGTCATTAGTAAGGGGTACATTCCTGTTATCTCATCCGTCGGATGTGACACAGAAGGCAATGTATATAATGTTAATGCCGATACGGCGGCCGCTAAAATCGCTGGTGCCCTTAACGCGGAAACCATGGTGGCCATGACGAATATTGATGGGGTACTACGGGATGTAAATGATCCTAATTCCCTTATTTCAAAGATTACCCTTGCTGAAGCAGAGCAACTAAAAAAAGAAGGCATTATCGCTGGCGGGATGATACCAAAGGTAGACTGCTGCTTAGAGGCTATTAATGCAGGGGCACAAAAGGTTTTCATCATTAACGGTGAAATTCCACATGCCATCCTCATCGAACTATTAACCGATGAAGGTCTTGGCACAATGTTTGTAAAGTAATATAGTAGATATAACGATGGTAACATCATTTGCCATCGTTACATGACGTATAGATAGACGGCGGCTAGGTCGTACGTTTGGAGGATATGATGAGTAAGACACAAGATTTTGAACAACAAGATAAAGAGTATATAGCCAATACGTATGGCCGGTTTAACGTTTGCTTTGAAAAAGGCAAAGGTTCCTTGTTATGGGATGTAGAAGGTAAAGAGTACATCGACCTTGGCTCTGGTATTGGTGTTACGGCCTTTGGTGTAGATGATGATGAATGGTCTAAGGCTGTAATTGCACAAACACATGCATTAAACCATATTTCTAATCTATATTATTCCGTGCCTCAAATTAAATTGGCTGAATTATTATGTAAACGGACTGGCATGAAAAAAGTGTTCTTCTGTAACTCCGGTGCAGAATCTAACGAATGTGCTATCAAGGCGGCTCGTAAATATAGCCATGATAAATACGGCGATGGACGCAACGTCATCGTTACACTCGTTAATAGTTTCCATGGCCGTACGGTAACGACCTTGTCGGCTACAGGTCAAGATGTGTTCCATCAACATTTCTTCCCATTCACAGAAGGATTCGTTCATACGCCTGCCAATGATATTGATGCGGCTTTAAAAGTCTTAGCAAATCCAGCAGTTTGCGCTATCATGATGGAACCAATTCAAGGTGAAGGCGGCGTTATGCCTCTCGATAAGGAATTCGTTCAAGCGGTTACAAAATATGCTCATGAACACGATCAACTCGTGCTTATTGACGAAGTTCAAACAGGTAATGGTCGGACTGGCAGCCTATATGCATATGAGCAATTTGGCATCGAACCAGATATCGTATCTACGGCTAAGGGCTTAGCTGGTGGCTTGCCTATGGGCGCTACTTTATTCAATGAAAAAACGCAATTCGTATTAACTGCAGGTGCGCATGCTACTACATTTGGTGGCAATCCAATTTGTGCCGCTGCAGGGTGCACTATCATTGAACGGTTAACACCAGAATTTTTGGCTACTGTGAAAGCTAAAGGTGATTACGTAAAACATGCCTTAGAAGGTAAACCAGGCGTTGTTGGCGTTAGCGGTATGGGTCTTATGATTGGTATCGAAACAACAGTAGATCCTAAAGACGTTATTGCTAAATGTCTAGAAAAGGGCGTAGTATGCTTATCTGCTAAAAACAAGGTTCGTTTGTTGCCAGCTCTTAACATTCCTCAAGAACAACTAGAAAAAGCTATTACTATCTTGGCAGATGTAATCGGTGAATTGGCTAGCAAATAAACTTAGATTGATAAATCTGTTTGTTTTATATGCAGAATAGATAAATATATAGATAAAATCCGATGAATATGTAGACTTTATATTCTATTCGTGATAACCTAGAATAAATAGTCTATATTGGAGGAGTAAATATGAATACAGAATCCTTACGTAATGATGTATTGGTTCCTGCTGTTGCTAAAACATTAGATATTGCAGCAAAAGCAAAACCAACAAAAGATGAGCTCTGCACAACTGCAAAAATTACAGCAGCTGTAGCGGTGGCAACTGCTGTTGTATCCTTGGCGGTACAAGCGGTATTGCGCAATCGATAAGAAGCATAAAGAAAACGACATGGCATTGCCTGTCGTTTTCTTTTACATTTACCCTGTTATTCCCATAAATATGGGGATTTCCAGTATATTTTGTTAATCTGTGCTAAAAGCTAAGGAGGCGATATCATGCATAGTCGCGATTTAATTGAACAATATAAAACCTATGTCCAAGATTGGCGTAGATACTTTCATAAACATCCAGAACTCAGTAATGAAGAGTTCGAAACAACCAAAACATTGGCTAAAGAATTAGAATCCATGGGTGTAGAGGTTCATGTAGATACGGAACGTGGAACCGGACTCATCGGCATTATTCATGGTGCAAAACCGGGTAAAGCGATTGCCCTCCGTGCAGATATCGATGCCTTGCCTGTACAAGAGCATAATACATTTGATTTTAAATCCGATGTAGATGGTAAGATGCATGCGTGTGGCCATGATGGTCATATGGCGATTTTACTCGGTGCGGCTAAGATGCTTACCGCTATGAAAGACCGCATCGAAGGCGACGTATACCTTGCTTTTCAACCGGCCGAAGAAACCGGTGCGGGTGCCCCTGATTTCATGAAGTTTGATAATTGGTTTGAAAAAATTGATGCCATCTTCGGTGGTCACGTATGGATTGATTTACCAGCTGGTCTTATTTCTGTAGAGGAAGGTCCCCGCATGGCAGCGAGCAGTAAAATTACGATTCGAGTAAAAGGCAAACAAGGCCATGGTGCGCAACCGCATCAAGCCATTGATGCCGTTGTCGTAGCCAGTGCCATCGTTATGAACCTACAAACTGTAGTGTCTCGTAATGTGAGTGCCCTAGACTCGCTTGTGCTTACCATCGGTAATATTCATTCCGGCTCAGAATGGAATGTCATCCCAGGAGAAGCACAAATGGGTGGTACTATCCGTTTCTTTGATCCTATGCAAGAAGAGCATTATGTAGAATCCATACGTCGCATAGTAGAACATACAGCATTAGCTTATGGTGCTTCGGCTGAATTGATTTATGAAAAGAAAGTACCGCCAACCATTAATGACGCAGCTGCCAGTGAATTGGCTGAACGCGTTGTTATCGATACACTAGGAAAAGAAAAACTTTCCAAAATGCGTAAGGTTATGCCAGGCGAAGACTTCGCATGGTACCTACAAGATAAACCAGGCTGCTTTGCCTTTATCGGCATTCAAAATCCAGAGGTAGGCGCTACCTTTGATCACCATAACAATCGATTCACCATGGACGATAGCGTATTGTCTGCGGCATCGGCTGTGTATGCGGAATATGCTATTCAGTGGTTGAAAGAGCATAAATAACATAGTAGTGTATAAAACACAGAAAGCACCATTATCGTATCTGATGATGGTGCTTTTATCATGTATTTTTATTTGTGCTTTGTGTATACTATAATTATATTATACAAGAACGTTTATATGAGAGGTATTTATGAATATACTTATATGTCTCATCATTATTGCCATTACCGGCATATTACTGATGAAGCGTTATCAACCACAGCCTATTTTAATTGGCATGGGCATTCTCATGATGTTTATCGCCTATGAAGGTAACTGGATTCACGCTATATTAGATGAATCTCAGTCTACAGGCGTTCTGGTGTTTGATGCGATGGATATTGTGCGAATTACAACGTCTGAAAATGTAGTGAGTTTAGGCCTCATGATTATGACCTGTGCTGGTTATGCAAAATACATGGAACACATTGGGGCAGGGACACGATTAGCGCATACATTTATAAAACCCTTATATCGCCTTAATCGGCCGTATATAGTGCTAGCACTTATGTTTCTACTCAATATGGGGCTATCCATATGTGTACCAAATCCGTTGAGCCTTGCTTTGCTTATGATGGTCACCATCTATCCAGTGCTGCTGCGACTAGGTGTAAGTCCTGTCGGCGCTGCTGCGGTTATCGCCACAGGACATTTGATGGACGTTGGGCCTGGTGCCGTTTCGACATTGCTTATAGCTAAGACTCTTAATATACCGGTACCAAACTATTTCGTTGGTTACCAATTACGTCTCTATTTCTTAGTTGCTGTTGTGACGGCTGTAGCACATTTCTTGTGGCAACGATATCGCGATCGCTTAGATGGCCCTATGGACGTAGGTGCTTGTGAAAGCATTCCTGAGGCGCCAATTGGTCCTAAGATATATATGATATTTCCTTTATTGCCACTATGTTTTATCTTGGGATTTAGCCAATATGGTTTGCCTGGCGTAAAGATGAATGTAACCCTTGCCATGATGCTTGCCTTTGGCATTGCTTTATTGGCAGAACTTATCCGTCATCGTAATTTAAGGACCGTCCTTAAAAGTACAACTGTATTTTTTGAAGGCATGGGTAATCAGTTTTCCTATGCTGTAACTTTAATCATTGGTGGACAGGTTTTCGCACAAGGCTTAGTGAGTTTAGGGCTTATTGATTCTCTAGTTAGCGCACTTCAAACACTATCCCTTAACTCTGTGGGACTTACCTCTGTCATGGGTGGCGCTATGCTAGGCCTTAGCATGGTAACAGGTAGTAATGTAGCACCTTTATTTACATTGGTACCGCTAGTACCTAATATCGTATCTAACCTCGGATTAGATCCTATTACAACCATGCTTGGCATGCAGAATGGGGCTAGCCTAGGCCTGTTTTTGAGCCCTATTAGTCCTGTTATGGTCGGTGTAGCAGGGGTGGCGCATATTAAATCGGTAGATCTGCTTAAACGAACCTCTGTACCTGTATTTGTAGCACTAATTACGAGCTGTGTGGGGATATGGATATTATACTGATTCCCTAGTCACATATCATTTATTGTTTTAAACATATGACTGTTTCTCTCCTTATATTTTATAAGTCTAAATTTAATTAATATAAGTCATGTGTTGTTATAATAGTTAATGTCATTTTCTAGCAATATTGTAAAAGTCTTGAATGATAAATGTTCAGTTTTAAAACCGTTATATATCACATGAAAATCTCCCCTTTGCTAGTAGTTCAGTAAAGGGGAGATGTAACAACATTTCAAATATAAATATTAAAAATCTTAAATTTCTAATGCTTTTTCTAGCAGTGTTGCAATATTTTTACTTCGTTCAGTAATATTTTTTTCTAACCAAAGATTTTGTACTATATATTGAGGTTGATATTGGGCTTGTAATTGTATACGCTGTGCATCAGTTCCTGAATTTACAGCAGTTGTAATGGCTTTAACAATACTACTTGTTACTTTATAGTCTGATTGCTCATAATAGATGCTCTTTTCTATAAAATCTTTATTTTTAGCAGCAATATTAGCTGATTTATCAAGTAGAGTTAGATTACCAATACGATTAATATACTCAGCTTTGTCTTTATCACTTGCGAATTGATAGCGTTGAGCATCAGCATCACGTGGCATAATATGTTCTAATTCGATTTTCCGTGGTGGAGCGAGAATAATTACATTGTCATTAAAGTATAATTCAATAAAACGAAGTAATAGAGAGGCTTTTTTGTTAGCATTACCAGCAGCACTTGCAAATGATTTAGTTGGTAAAACAACTTTTAGTTGTTTTAGATTATCTGAAATTCGATTTTTTAAATGGTCTTGTATAATATCATATTTTTTACTATCTGTTTTTTCTTTTAACGCTTTTGATAATGCTATTTCCAATTCTTTTTCAATTTGGTTTGTTTGGGTGAAGGAAAATAAAACTGATGCGCCGTATTTAACTGCTAAGTCTAATATCTTTTCTTTTAAGTCATCAGAACTATTATAAAATGGTATCAAAAGAGAGAGCATCTGTTTTAATTTTAGTAAGGTAAATAAAATAAAGCTATTCTTACTATCAGATACAAATTTATTTGTAGTAGTATTTTTTATAATACTGCTATATATTGTGGCACTTTCCTTTAGTAGTTCTGAAAGATGTAATATCTCATTACTTGTTAATTTTTTAGTATCAAAGAATGTGAATAATTCATCTTGTTTTACATTTTTTCCATATGTACCTAAAATAAAATGTTTAGTAAAAGAAGATGTTTGTATTTTTTGTTTTGATAATATATTAATAAAATGGTTCCAATTGTTATTGAATTCTAATTTCTTTGTATCTGTAATGGAATTATCACTATAGAGTATTTTCATAAAATTACTTTTTAGTAAATCCATTGGTTCAAGTGAGCGTCCACGGTTATTTAAAACCTCAAAAAGTTGAAATGCCTTTTGTTTTGAATCGGCTGTTGTCACAATAAGCATAACTTTGTCTTGTATGTATTTGATAAATTTTTTAAACTCAATATCTCCTAATTGTCTAATTTCATTTACACGCTCACATAATGTGTCAAAGACTAGATTTAGATTTTCGTCAGATTCATTTAATGATTTAGTTGTAGAGATAGGTTGATCAGTTATGATTGATTTATAAGTATCTCCAAATCCTAAACTAGGATTATGTAAAATTCGTAATCCTTTAAATGCATCATTATTATCAAGAAATTGAAATGCTTTATCTATATCTGCCATAACACGATACCAATTATGAGCATTTTGTGTATCATTTTGTTGAAGTGTCTCTAATGTAATGAATATAGCTTTGAATAAGAGTGTTAATGTGGTTAGTCGTTGTTGACCATCTACGACATCGACGGTATTTTCATCTTCGTTATTTATTAATACTATATTACCTAATAGATAGCCTGGCAATAAATTTATATCAACCGACAAATTATCAGTATCCTCGAGAAAATCGTTAATTAAATTATTGGCTTCCTCATCAGTCCAAACAAAAGCTCGTTGAAAATCAGGAATGAGAAACTGATTAGAAGAACGAACTAATACTTGAGATAAAGGTTGCATTTCGGATGTTATTTTGGCCATATGATTATCCTCCTTATATCATTATTAGATCATATAATTATATTTAAGATCAATAGTTGAATGAGGAAATAATGAAAAAGTATGTATTGGGTACTTAGAATTAAAATAATCAATACTTTGTGTGGAAATTCTTTAACCATCACAAAACGCCCCATTCACAGCAACCATCTACGGTTGCCAGTGAAGAGGGCGTTTTGCATTGTAGTAAGAAAGTTAGTAAACATTTAGACGGGAATCTAAATGTATGTATATAAGGCCATACAGCTTACGATAAGAGGGGGAAGTAGCATCCTATGGGAGTAGTATTGCATAAAAAGGGGAAATATATTAGGATGCGTCTCTCATAGATATGTAAGGGATATACAGGGGAGATATCTATGGTTGTACAACTATATGGCCGTATATAACGGTATGTAATATAAATTAGAATTTATGAGTAAATCCAGCGTTTACACCCCAGTCAGCTTGGTAATCACCAGATAGACCGGTAGTAACGTCCGCATATACGCTGTTGTTAGTATTGAAACCATAACGGCCGCCGAATGCGAGTTCAGTCCAAGTGCCTTTGAGGTCTTGTTCTGTCAATTTTACGGCATTACCGCTAGCATAGGTAGTTTTCATGTTGCCTGTGAAAGCATGACCTGCAGCAAAGCGTGTATATAGGTTACCATTGCCAAAATGTTTGCCTACTTCGAGACCTAGTTTGCCGGATGTGCTATTTACGCCAGCTTGGTTAACGGATACATTGCCTGCTGTAAAGTCACGACCACCGAAGTGTGTATAGTTTAATTGTGCTTGTGGTTCTACATAGAAACCATTAGCAGATTTTATAGTTTTGCCGTAGCGAACGCCGATGCTATACGCATTGGATTTTACATCACCAGATTTAGCTTGGCCGATTTCATTACGCGCTGTAAATTTATTAGAGATACGACCTACTTGAGATTCTACATGTACGTATTGATCCTTACCAAGGTCTTTCAATCCATAAGCGCCAACAGCATAGGATTTTACCTTGCCAGAACCATTGAATACATAATCTTCAGAACCGCGTAGGTAAGAAACTTGGCCGCCTACGGTCCAGTCACGGCTAGTTTTCGTATCATAGCCACCTTGGATGCTTGTGTAATCAGTAGCTGTATTGATACCGTCATTAGCATAATTATATCGACCGCCACCAATACGAGCCCAAATACCTGTTGGGGAACCTTGTTGTAATTGGTTAGCACGATTCATATCGCTCGTCATTGTACGCCATGCGTTGATATTACCAACTACAGCAGAACGAATGCCGCGCATTTGTGGTGTATCGTAAGCACCTGGAGTTATCGGAGTAGGTGCCGGTGTAACAGGAGTTACAGGTGTCACAGGGCTAGGTGCTGGAGTTACCGGAGTAACAGGGCTAGGAGCCGGAGTAACTGGAGTTACAGGTGTAGGCGCTGGAGTAACCGGAGTTACAGGGCTAGGTGCCGGAGTAACAGGAGTTACTGGTGTTGGAGCTGGCGTAGGCGTTGGAGTAGGAGCCGCATAGGAACCTTGACCATTACCGTTTTGCCATGTAATAGTACCTTCTTTTTGGTCTGTAGTTAACGCTTTTTGGAAGCTTGACACGATGCCATTAGAAGCGATGGATACAGTACCAGAAAGGTTTCTTTCACCATTCATATAATTATCGTAATAGAATTTATGCGCCAAGTTATCTAGAATCTTGTTTACATTGCTTTCAGAGGACGTATCGAGATGATCGCCTGTTACATAGCCATGTACACCAGACCCTGTTGTAGCGGATTTTACGATGAAGTTACCGCCTTCGATGTCAGATGCATCAAGGCCTGTTTTTTGAGCGGCTGGTTTAGCGAAGTTCAAACCAGTACCAGCGCTCATATCGTAAATGACATTGATGTGGCCGTCTAAATTATTAACGTGGATGTCGCTACGAGAATCTTGGGAAATACGGCTGAATCCTTCACGTGTACGAGTGCCTTTGAGTGTATTGATACTGCTGCGCGCTTCGTTGCCTTTAATTTGGAATGCCTCCAAGCCACCCATGTTATCGTGGCTCCACATGCCACCATCAAAGGTTATGTTGATTTCGCCACCCTTATCCTCTAATGTGTTCACAGCCTTGCCGGTAAATTGGTTAGGGCTATTGTGCGCACGGCCGAGGCCAATATTAATCACGGATGGTTGCTGTTGTTGGTATGGAGGCATCGTTTTATCAGATACAAGTATATTACCTTGCATATTAAATACTTTATGTTTTACAGTACCTGAATCATCGATACCAAGATTAATTTTACTGTTATAGGCAAATGCTAGTGGATAGGGTGCATCCCATGGGGCCGTATTCACGTTCATAACCCCGCCATCCACTTGAATGGAACTATTATCTAGCATGCCTGTAATGAAAGCTGGTTGGCGATGGCGCTTAGGCAATTGGTTTTGATCAGGTGTATCCAAGGAGGCAATAGTCACTTGACCGCCGTTTGATGCAATGACACCTGTTGCCGTCGTATTGCCAGTGCTTTCAAATTTACTTTCAGAACCTACTGCAAACACATTGCCATTAGAACCAAGGCCTGCTGCCGCCCACGTGCTAGGAAGGGCCACTGTAGATGACAACATGGTCATCATTACAGCGGACAATAACATCTTATTTCTCGCTCTCATTCTCTTACACCTCAACTATATTACTTAATTTGTAATTTATTTTTATATTGTGAAAGACTCTTCATAAATGAATATATATCTATCGGTTGATTTAATACTCTCTTATATAATGAAAGATAGATATATACTCACTTTATAAAGACTTTGTGTCAGACACATTTAAAATATATTTAAAATAATATAACATTTTTCGTGAATTGTAAATGAATTTTCATAATTTTATTTTAAAAATATTTAAATTATTAATAGATGAGTTACATATTAGGGGCAGTGAATACGATGTATGGTATTCTTTACAAACCTAGTGAGCATAGGTATTATTGTATATATAATGCGATTTCTAGTAACAGGCTAGTTGTAGTATAGAAAGGAGCCTTCATGAAAGTCACTTGTTCCTGGCCCACAACACCACTGTATCAGGCGTATCATGATTATGAATGGGGGCGTCCTATTCATGATGACCAACAACAATTTGAACATTTATGTTTAGAGAGTCTACAATGCGGTCTGAGTTGGCTTACGATTTTAAATAAACGAGAAATTATACGCCAGTGTTTTGACTATTTTGATGTTGATGCGGTGGCTCAATATACGGAAACAGATATAGAGCGCATTATGAGTACAGACGGTATGTTAAAGTCTCGTAAGAAAATCGAAGCCATCATCAATAATGCACAGGCGTTTCAACGCATTCAAGACGAATTTGGATCCTTTTGTGAATATATATGGGCTTTCACCAATCATAAGACTCTTATCTATGAAGGCCATTCTGAGGGAAGGGTGCCTGCTAAAAATGAATTATCTACGCGCATTAGCAAAGATCTTAAGAAACGAGGGTTCAAATTTGTAGGACCTGTGACCATCTATTCCCATTTACAAGCTAGTGGTCTCATCAACGATCACGGTAAGGATTGCCCTTGTTTTAATGAAATCAATGAGGCTAATCCTGTGGTTTATATGACAATAGATGATTAATATAAATAGAACCGTATCTACTGAAACATAGATACGGTTTTTTTGTGATATTTTATATTGATTGTTATCGATATAGTTGATATACTACTTTCATAATAACTTTCATACGTAAGGAAAAGGATAAGAAGATGATTGGTTTAGGTACGGTTATCAACATGGGGCTCATTATCGGTGGTAGTATTATTGGGCTCACGTGCGGCCGATTTATGAAGGACAATTTAAAACAAACCCTTATGGTAGTATGTGGTATCATCGTGCTGTTACTAGGGATGAGCGGGGCCATGCAATTTATGCTGGTTATCGTTAATGGTTCCTTGCAAACTACTGGACCTTTGTTGATGATTATCAGCATGGTAGTTGGTGCTGTGATTGGTGAAATCATTGATTTAGACCGATGGATTACGGTCTTTGGTGACTGGGTGAAAGATAAAACCGGTAATACAGGGGACCCTAAGTTTACGCAAGCGTTTATCACTGCATCGCTTACATTTACGGTGGGTGCGATGGGCGTGCTCGGTTCAATTCAAGATGGATTGACAGGAGATTACCAAACCTTGCTACTCAAAGGAATCCTTGATGGTGTTATTGTTATGGTTATGACCTCATCCATGGGGAAGGGCGCATTATTCTCCTTCATTCCTGTAGGTATCACGCAGTGGTTGATCACGGCCTTAGCGCATGTTGCGGCGCCACTTATGACACAGCAGGCTATCGACAATTTATCCTATGTAGGATCCATCTTAATTTTCTGTGTAGGCATTAATATAATTTGGCCTAATAAGATTCGTTTAGCTAATTTATTACCTGCTATTTTTATCGCTATGGGCCTTACATTTTTAATTTAAATTTAAATTTTAAGAACCCTCTTTACATTATGTGTAAAGAGGGTTACTATATTCTCAATATAATTTTCTTGTAGTTAAAATGGTTTCCCCTAGAAACGCATGTTATCGCGGTCTAGCGGATACAAAAGGGCCTTTCTTCGCCGAACGGTTCTAGAAACCAGAAAGGACATGATGAGCGAACAAGTTTCCGTTTCAAAATCTAATATTCGTGGTGCTTTTGGTGCATTTTTTATCCCTGGTATGTACACCGCCTTATGGGCCGGATTTGTGCCATATTTAAAAGCGAAACTAAGCATCGGTGAGGATGTATTAGGTTCCATGATTTTGTTGCTCGGTGTAGGTTCTTGTTTATCAATGGCTATAGCCGGTAAGCTTGTAGAAAGCTTGGGCTGTAAGAAAGTCGTTTTATTGGCTAGTTTTATCGGCATGTTGTCTCTGGCTGTTGTTACCATGTGTTCTACAATTGTGACAACCACAATAGCCTTATTCTTCTTTGGCATTGGCGTAGGCCTTAGTGGTGCTTCTGCCAACTTACAAGCTATTTTAACCGAAAAGGTAAGTAAAAAGCATTTAATGGGTGCTTATCACGGTGGGTGGAGCTTAGGTGGCTTTGCAGGTGCCGGTGTATTGCTTGTTCTCTTAAAAATATTATCATTACCTGTTAATGAAAGTATTTGGGGCCTTCTCATCATACTCTTTATTGCGATGATCGCAGTTAGTCAATTTATGTTAACCTTTGGTCGTGATCCAAATGCAAAGGTTATGAAAAAGTCTAAAAGTCCGTTATCATTCCATCCAATTGCTATTATCTTTGGTCTCTTATCCTTTGTATCCTATTTGGTAGAAGGTGCCGTAGGGGACTGGAGTGCACTTTACTTATTTGAAGATAAAGGTATTGTTATTCAAGAAGCTGTCATGGGCGTCATGCTTTTTAATGGTACCATGTGTATTGGTCGCCTTCTTGGCAATACAATCGGTAAACATGTAACTTCTAAGCAAGTTGTTGTAGGTGGTTACTTACTAGGTGCTATTGCTATGGCACTCATCGTGTTCTTACCTGGCCATGCTTCTATGTATACGTACTTATTACTAGGTATCTCTTTAGCCATGGTTGTACCAAATCTATTCTCCGCTATGGGGGAACAAAATGTTATTCCTATGACACAAGCTGTGGCAACATCTACTATGCTTGGCTATATGGGCATTTTGATGGGGCCTGCATTAATTGGTTTCATTGCTCATGGTACAAGCCTTACCATTGCATTCATTGTATTGACTGCATTGCTAGTTATCAGTGCTGGTATCGGCAAATATGCATATTATTTAATGAATAAAAATTGTGGCGTAGAAGAATAGTTTCTTCGTTTAGATGCTGCAAATAAAAAGAAGAGGGGCTGCGATTCGTGTGAATCGTAGCCCCTCTTAGTATGTTAGTAACCGATTAGCGGTCGCCGTTGAAGATGGAGTTTTTAACAAGTACGTAGTCTACCTTGCGGATAGCTTGTAGAGTAGTACCACCAGCGTAGGAGATAGCAGATTGTAAATCTTGTTCCATTTCGATTAATGTATCGAAGATAGAGCCTTTGGAAGGAATGAAGATTTTTTTGCCTTCTACGTTTTTACGTTCCCCTTTTTGGAATTCGGAAGCGGAACCAAAGTATTCTTTTACAGCTTGGCCGTCAACAATTTTTTCTTCCCCTGGAGATTCTTGATGACCAGCAAATAGGGAACCAATCATAACCAAAGTAGCGCCAAAGCGGATGGATTTAGCGATGTCCCCATGATCACGGATACCACCATCAGCGATGATAGGTTTCGTAGCTGCTTTTGCACACCAACGTACAGCAGCCAATTGCCAACCACCAGTACCGAAGCCAGTTTTTAATTTCGTAATACAAACCTTACCAGGACCGATACCTACTTTTGTAGCATCAGCACCAGCATTTTCAAGTTCACGAACTGCTTCTGGAGTACCTACGTTACCAGCAATAACAAATGTTGTTGGTAAATTCTTTTTAATGTATTGAATCATGTCGATAACAGCATTAGAGTGACCATGTGCGATATCGATTGTGATATAATCAGGAATAAGGTTAGCTTTCGCTAATTCATCAACCAATGCAAATTCTTCTTCCTTTACGCCGATGGAAATAGAAGAATATAAGTTTTTTTCTTGCATGCGTTTTACAAAGTCGAGACGGCGTTCAGGTTGGAAACGATGCATGATATAGAAATAGCCTTTTTCTGCTAGTTTTTCAGCTAACTCCTCATCAATGATAGTTTGCATGTTTGCAGGAACTACAGGCAATTTAAATGTACGATTACCTAGTTTAACATGAGTATCACATTCGCTACGGCTGTTTACGATACATTTATTAGGAATCAGTTGTACGTCTTCATAATCGAAGATGTTAGTTGTATTAATCATAGTTTCTATATCTCCTTTGAGGTATAATAAATTGAACCTGTACCATTATACTGAATTTGTTTTCAATTTTCAATACATTCCGAATATTAAAAACACTCATATAGTTATTATACAATTTTATAGGTAGCTTGTCTGTACATTTTCTCTATGTTCAGCCCATTATATAAACATTATATTAATAGGAGGTTATTTTAATGGAACATTCCAAGACACGCATGATAGCAGAAGCTGGTGTAGCTATTGCTATTGCACAAGTATTATCTTTTATTACACTTTTTCATATGCCACAAGGCGGTTCCATTAAGGCCGCGTCCATGGTACCTCTCATGATTTTTGCCTATCGCTGGGGCGGTACGCGTGGTATTTTGGCTGGCGTTGTATATGGTATACTTCATTTCTTGCTCGGTTTTAAATCATCTATCCATTATCTCAGCATCATCTTAGACTATCTTGTAGCCTATGGTGTTATTGGTGTGTGTGGATATTTTAAGGACAATACTACCGGTCTTATTAGTGGATCTATTGTTGCCATTGCGCTTCGCTGGTTTGCGTCCGTAACAAGTGGTGCCGTTGTGTTTGCTAGCTATGCGCCGCAAGGTCAAAACCCATGGATTTACTCTATGATTTATAATGCATCTTATATGGTGCCAGATGGAATTCTTAATATTATCGTGTTGTTGTTTGTTTACCAAGGGGTAAAAAGAGGGTTGAGACGCGGTGCTTAATTTAGGCGTAATTATTTTGGCCGGTGGCCTAAGTTCCCGCATGGGATATCCTAAGGCTTTATTGCCTTGGACGAATGGTGAAAGCCTCATTTCTCATGCGTTGCGCAATGCATTAGAACATGATGCTAATGATATTCTCATTTCTATTGGTGATGATGAAAGTCTAGGTCAAGCCATTCAAGCTAATATTATCGACACATTGTCGAATAAAGAAAAAGAAAAAGTTTCTATCGTTCGGGATTCTGTTCCTCGAAGTGGTCCGTTAGGCGGATTATATAGCACATTGGCCGTAGGCAAGAGTCATGCCTATGCGGTGTTAGCCGTAGATATGCCATTTATGGACTTTAATTTATATTACGATTGGCTCTATCAAGTAGAGGGCGATGACTGGCATGTGATTGTGCCTGTTGGTGAAAGCGGACGCTATGAGCCGATGGCGGGGATATATAAGCCATCCATTGCTCCATTATTGCAAACTGCTTTAGCTGGAGACGATGTGTCCTTGCATCATGCATTAGATATTGTAAGACCTGTGGTAACTATCGATGTAGGTGATTCCTGTCATCATTTACGCAATGTGAATCATGTAGAGGATTATAAGTGGGCCCGCGCAGAGGCTGTTAATGCGAATCGTCATGTTCCACTTATCAGCGTGGTTGCTGAAAAACGTAAGACTGGTAAAACTACGGTGGTAACGCGACTCGTTAAGGAATTAGAACGAATTGGGTTCTCTGTAGGCGTTGTAAAAAGCGATAAACATGGCTTTCACATGGATTATGAAGGAACCGATACGGATCTTGCTATGAAAGCAGGCGCCACAGCTGTAGCCATTGCAGGCCCATCGGAAACAGCCATACGCATTCGCACTGAAAAACAATCTAGTCTGTATGATTTGGTACAGCAATTACCTGTAGATATTGCTATACTAGAAACGAGATCTCAAGGTATATTTCCGATTGTAGAGGTAACCCGAGAGGGATATACAGAATCGCTGATATCCAGTGATATAGAACGCGTAGAAACTATCGAGGTTACTGAATTAGATCAATGTTTACCAGCGTTGGTATGTCAAATACAAAGTATGATGAGGAATTTAGATGATAGCCGTTACTGTTGATGAAGCGCTTCATTTGTGGAATGAGGCTTTACGAGAACAACATCATAGCATCGAATCCGTTGCCGTTGGCGACGCAAAAGGATGTGTGTTGTCCGAAGATGTTTTGGCACCGACTGATGTGCCCGCTTTTCATAAATCTGCTATGGATGGCTATGCATTAGCCTATGAGTCTGGTCGCGATGAATATATTGTGGATGGTATTATTGGTGCCGGTGTTGTATGGGATAAGCCCGTAACAACAGGCCATGCCGTACGTATTATGACCGGTGCTCCTGTACCAAGTACATGTGATACAGTTATCATGCAAGAACAAGTAAAAGGAACTGGTGAAGTAGGGACTATAATTACTATACAAGGTACGCAACAAAAGGGTAGCCATATTATCCCTCGTGGTGAAGAATGTTCCGCAGGGACCGTTGTCATACCAAAGGGGACAGAAATAACCTCTACAGTACAGACTATTTTAACTGGTTTAGGGTATACGGATGTATCTGTGTATGCAATGCCACGTGTTCTCGTTCTTACATCGGGCCATGAAGTTATTGAACCGGGCGAACCGTTGGCTGCTGGGAAAATCTACAACTCTAATCGTATGATGATCTGCAGCTTGCTAGATGATTTAGGGTTCCGTCATATCACACATTATCATGTAAGCGATGCACCGGATAAATTAGACTCAGAAATTGCACGCGTTCTTGAACTCGGTGAACAAGCCGATATCATCATCAGCTCGGGCGGTGTATCTGTAGGCATGTTTGACACCATGCCTCTTATATATGAAAAATTAGGTGCTAAGACCCTATATGAACGCATCCAAATGCGACCTGGCGCAGCCTCCTATGGTGCAGTTACCCCTAAAGGCCAACTTATCTTTGGCTTATCCGGTAATCCCGGTGCTGCCTTTAATGGTTGGCACCTACTAGTGGTTCCAATATTGCGTAGATATAAAGGTATTAAAAATTGGTCTACCCCAGTACTTAATTGTGTGATGGATTGTGACCTGTCTAAACGCAATGCCTTTGATCGCTACGTGCAAGGCAAGGTCATATTCGGTGATGGACAACCGCGTTTTGTGGCAAATCGTCACTTTAATAGCAGTAGTATGCTCGGATTATATACCGTTAACGCTTTAGCCTGCATTCCTCAAGGTGTGCACGAAGTACACGAAGGGGATATATTTAAGGTGTATTTGCTAGGCCTCTTACCAACAATATAATAAATTGCAAGGGACTCATGTATGAGTCCCTTTTTAAATTAGAACAGGCCTGTACTAATTCTGGGTCCATATGTATAGGCTCGTTACAAATAGAACAGGCGTGTACTAATTCTAGGACTGCATGTATAGGCTCATCGCGAATAGAACAGGCCTGTACTAATTTTGGGAACAGTATGTATCGGAATCGATATTAAAAAATAAAGATGATATTGACCGTAATTGAATGAATATATCATAATTAAAGCATCTCTTTGATTGGAACGAGATGCTTTTTGCATATGGAGCGGTTAGATGCTATGGATTATTTCGATTATACCTATAAGCACAATTATATAGAGTTTACCAGTAGTATATATAAGGTTGGTACTTATACATACAATTGGCACGGGGGAACAGAGATTTTTATTCTCTTAAAGGGTCGTGTTGAGATGCGTTGTAATGATGAGGTTTTTACGATGGAACCTCTTGATGTTGTTATTATTTCTCTTCAGGTGGGGCATTCAACACTCGCTCTTGAAGAGGATGTGGTTGCCTTTGTTATTCAAGTAGGTAATGAATTTTATCAACAGTATGATTCGGATTTTGGTATGTATGAGTTTGTTATTCGTTCGGATGCGAGCACACGTCGTAATGAATTTTTTACGACATTACGCCATCATGCGGCCATGACGATGTTGTTAATGAATAAAGGTGAAAACCCAATTCATCGTATGTGGATAGAGCATCATTACTTGGCTTTAGCGGGGGATGTATTTAGAGAATTTGATCCAGTCAAAAAAATTCATGAAAATGCAAGACCTGGTGATATTAAACCGGCTACCTTTGATAAAATGATTGAGTATATCGACGAACATTACCAACAAAAGTTAGAACTAGAAGATATTGCGAGAATAGGTGGCTATAATGTGGCCTATACATCACAATTCTTTAAACGGCAAATGGGCATTTCTTTTGTGGACTATGTGTTGCGGTTGAGACTGCGAGATGCTACGACACAATTAACTAGTACGGATGAGGCTGTTGCAAGGATTGCAAGTAGTTGTGGATTTGCAGATATCAAGGCCTTTAATGTAGCTTTCAAAAAGCATTTTCATATGACGCCAACAGAATATCGTAAGCAAGTGAAAGAAATTGGACGTAAAACAATGGTACAAGATTCTAAGGAAATTATTTCGGTTGAAAATCAAGATGTACTAGACCTATTACAATCCTTCTTGTCTTATGAAGATGATGCTAGAGCAAAGGTGGAGTTAGAGTACATGAGCCACAAGCTAGAATCATTGAAAGCGAAGCTTGCCGATGTTGTTAGCGAATTATAATTACTATCTATTGTATGGTGTGGCAATGATGGAACTTTTGCTGTTCATGCAAAATATTTTTGGTAGCATATAGAAAAATTAGACCTAGGTGATTTTCTATATATTTAAAAATCATATATTTCTTAGAAGAGCATTACTGTTGATAAGTAGTGCTCTTTTTATAGGAAAATCTATAGATTTTAGATTAATCAAAATGAGAAAAATAGTGATGATTCCATATGTTTTTTATGATTTTACCTAACAAATTACCTTTTAATATGGATAGTTATATCGACCAAAACGAGTAGAATATGATTCATCAGATAACAAACCCGTATTGAGTTACTAATTTTGGAGGATATAATGACTCGTATTAAATTCATGGAAAATGTAGGTAAAGTTGCAACAGTTACAGCAGTAGCAATGTATGTATCTTATTTCCCACAAATTATGAACAACCTAGCTCATCCAGGCACCGGTGATTGGATCCAACCATTAGTAGCAGCTATCAACTGCACATTATGGGTAGCATATGGCTTGTTTAAAGAACATAGAGATATTCCAGTTGCATTGGCCAATGCACCAGGCATCTTCTTCGGTTTAGCAGCAGCTATTACAGCTCTTATGTAATTTTCTACATAAGCATTTCACATCGAGTTCTCTTTCGTGGGACTTGATGTAACTTAATCAATAAATAATCTTAAAATACTGTTGACCGTTTTTAATTATATATATCATAATAAATGCATCCCTTGGATTTATTAGGGATGCATTTTTATGTTAGAAGATGAGGTAATTATGGATTACTTTTACTATACATATAAACATAATCATATAGATTTCAGTAGCCATATATACAAGGTTAGTACTTATCATTACAACTGGCATGGAGAAACGGAAATTCTTATTTTGCTAAAGGGCCGTATCGAGATGAGTTGTAATAGTGAGGTTTTCACAATGGAACCTCTCGACTCTATCATTATTTCTCCTCAAGTGGGGCACGCTACGTTGGCATTAGAGCAGGATACGACGGCATTGGTTATTCATGTAGGTAAGGATTTCTTTCAACAATTTGATCCGAACTTTGGAATGTATCAATTTGTGATACGCTCTGATAAGTCTAATCGGCATAATCCGTTCTTTACCTCTTTACGACATCACGCAGCCATGATGATGTTGATTAAGTCTAATGGTGAAAGCCCCATTAATCAGATGTGGTTAGAACATCACTATTTAGCATTAGCCAGTGAGGTATATGATGAAATTGATGCGGTTAAGTCTATTCATGTACATTCTAAGCCTGTTGATATGACGGTGGCTACCTTTGATAAGATGATTGCCTATATAGATAAAAATTATCAGCAAAAGATTGAATTAGAAGATATTGCCCAAATTGGTGGCTATAATGTGAACTATACATCTCAGTTCTTTAAACGCCAATTAGGCGTTTCCTTTTTAGAGTATCTCTTGCGGATGAGGCTAAGGGAGGCTACAGTTCGTTTAGCTAATTCTGATGATGGGGTTGCTCATATTGCAAGTAGTTGTGGCTTTGCAGATATTAAAGCCTTTAATGTTGCCTTTAAAAAGCACTTTCATACGACACCATCAGAATATCGTAAGCAAGCAAAAGAGTTAGGGCGTAAGACCAAATTACATGATTGGAAAGAGATTATATCTACACAAGAGGAAGATATTGTAGAACTACTACAATCTTGTTTGCCTTATGAACATGATTCTAGTTATAAGTTAAAGCTAGAGGAAGCGAATCAAAAATTACAAGTTGTTAGAGAACAGATTGAATCTGTTGTTAAAAAATTACAATCCTAACCTTAATTAGTACAGCCATTGTAAATTGTTATAATTTTATGGCTTTGCGTTTTAAATTTAGGGAGATATACAATCATTAGGTATAGGTGATTTTGTATATTCAAAAGTAATTGGTCATTAGATCCTGAAAGAGCACTACTTTTTGATAGGTAGTGCTCTTTTTGTGCTTGTATATAGGTTAAATTGTATATTTTGTATGCGTTAAAATTTACTTATATAGGTGATTCATTATGATTGTATAGGGATTTCACTCTCAAAAATCAACTTGTATATTGGATAGTTATATCCTGAAAAAAGAGTATAATGAAATCATTGAAAGGAGCTAAGGTTCCGATACAAAATAAATGCTAAGTTTTAAATAATGAAGTCCTGTTGGAGGTTTACGATGAGTACGAAAGAACAACAAGTACAAGAGATGACGAATGTCATTGCTAAGTTCATTGCTTATATGGCAAAGAAATTACCTGATGATGTGGAAGCTAAAATTAAAGAATTGGCAGCCGATGAAAAGAATCCATTAGCTAAAACAATTTATGAAACGATGCATAAAAATATGAATCTTGCGTATGAATTGAATCGTCCTTCTTGCCAAGATACAGGAGTATTGCAATTCTGGGTGAAGGTTGGTTCTAATTATCCATTAATCGGTGAATTGGAAGAAATTTTGCGCAATGCCACATATCAAGCTACGCAAGATGCGCCACTTCGTCATAACTGTGTAGAAACATTTGATGAATTCAATACTGGTAAAAATATTGGTCGCACTGCACCTTACATTACATGGGATATCGTACCTGATCGTGATGATGTAGAAATTTTCCCATATATGGCTGGTGGCGGTTGCTCCTTGCCAGGATCTGGTAAAACATTGATGCCAGGCGAAGGTTATGAAGGGGTAGCTAAATTCGTATTGGACTTGATGACAAGTTATGGTTTGAATGCATGTCCTCCATTATTGGTTGGTGTAGGTATTGCTACATCCATCGATACAGCAGCAACTATGTCTAAAAAAGCGTTGATGCGCCCTGTATCCTCCAAAGCAGATAATGAAAAAGCAGCGTACATGGAACAATTACTTGAAGACGGTATTAACGCATTGCACCTTGGACCTCAAGGTATGGGTGGTGACAAATCCGTAATGGGCGTAAATATCGAACATGGTTCTCGTCATCCATCTGTAATTTCCGTAGCTGTAAACGTTGGTTGTTGGAACCATCGTCGCGGTCATGTAGTTTTTGATAAAGACGGTAAGTACGAAATTTTATCTCACAAAGGAGTGACATTCTAATGGCTAAACATATTTTGACAACACCAATTCAAGCATCTGATCTTAAAGGAATTAAAGCAGGGGATATTATTTACTTAAATGGTCATATCACAACATGCCGTGATGTTGCTCATCGTCGTCTCGTCGAATATGGACGGGAGTTACCAGTGGATGTTCGCAACGGTGCTATCCTACATGCAGGTCCAATCGTACGCGATCATGGTGACGATAAATTTGAAATGATTTCCGTAGGTCCTACTACATCTATGCGTATGGAAAAATTCGAGTACGAATTTGTAAAACAAACCGGTGTACGCCTTATCGTTGGTAAAGGTGGCATGGGTCCTGAAACAACTCGTGCATGTAAAGATTTTGGTGCTCTTCACTGTGTATTCCCAGCAGGTAATGCCGTACTTGCTGCTACAGAAGTAGAAGAAATCGAATCTGCGAACTGGCGTGAACTCGGTATGCCTGAAACCTTGTGGACTTGTCGTGTAAAAGAATTTGGTCCGCTCATCGTATCCATCGATGCGGAAGGGAATAACTACTTTGAAAATAAAAAAGTAGAATACAATGCGAAGAAAGATGAAGTGTTAGAAGAGATTTATAAACACGTAAGCTTCATTAAATAATCGAATTGTGATCTTCAATTTAATAGGGGGATTATACGGATTTTGTACAATCCTCCTTTTTTGTACCCTTTTTTAGGGATTTACACGTATTGGGAGGTATGTATGGATACGAGTGTAATGATAACTCTTGGCTTCTTGGTATTTGCCATCGTCATGTTTGCATGGGAGAAAATCCCATTATCTATTACTGCTATGGTTGTAGCAGTAGGTTTGCACTTAAGTGGAGTCTTATCCGCTAAAGAAGCATTCGCCGGTTTTGTAGATCCAAATGTCTTACTATTTATGGGCATGTTTGTTATTGGTGAAGCCTTCTTTGCAACTGGTGTAGCAGTGGGTGTAGGTAATGTAGTTCATAAGTTTGCCAAAACTGAAACGTCTTTGCTCGTTGCTGTTATGATGATTACAGGTATATTATCTGGTTTCTTATCTAATACTGGTACAGCTGCTGTACTAATTCCTGTAATTATTGGTATTTGTAAAAAAAGTGGTTTTAAACAAACTAAATTATTGATGCCTCTTGTATTTGCTGCAGCTATGGGTGGTAATATTTCACTTATCGGCGCTCCTGGCAATATGATTGCGCAAGCGGGCTTACAACAAGCGGGCCTAGGCTCTTTTGGTTTCTTTGATTATGGTCTAGTAGGTTTGCCAATTCTAATTGTTGGTACTATTTTCTATGCTACAATTGGTAAACGTTTCTTACCAGATGCTCCAAGTCATCAACCAGATGGTGCCTTTGAAGGCAATGAAGATTATAGCCATATACCGTCTTGGAAAAAATGGACTTCAGCACTTGTATTGATTTTGACAGTTGGTGCTATGATCTTTGAAAAACAATTGGGCGTAAAACTTTATGTGAGTGCCTGGGTAGGTGCTCTTGTATTAGTAGCTACAAATGTTATTAGTGAAACAGCGGCTGTAAAATCTATCGATATGAAAACAATCATGCTCTTCGCTGGCTCTATGGCCCTTGGGGATGCAATGGTTAAAACAGGTACTGGTTCTGTAATTGCAGATGTTATCGTAAATAGCCTTGGTGCTAGTCCATCTCCAATTGTTGTTCTAGTAGTAATCTTTGTGCTTGGTGTGTTCATGACGAACTTCATGTCTAATACTGCTACCTGTGCATTATTGGTACCAATCGGTCTTAGCTTAGCATCTCAATTGGGATTTGATCCAAAAGCGGTGCTTGCAGCTATCGTAATCGCTAGTTCCTTAGCGTATGCTACCCCAATTGGTATGCCTGCGAATACTATGGTATATAATATAGCTGGTTATAGCTTCATGGACTATGTGAAAGCTGGTTTACCACTCATTGTCGTGTCTAGTATTGTAGCATTAGTATTATTGCCAATCCTATTCCCGTTCTAATATGTACAAAGTAATTTTATATAGTAAGTGATATTAAACCGTCACCGTTGGTGGCGGTTTTATTTTGTTGAACTCCTTAGACTATGTGTGCCTTAGCCTATTGATTAGAAAAAGCAATATACATATAAGTAAGAAATGATTAGACATAATCCGCACTTTCACATATAATAGAAAGGTAACGAGTGTACAAATATACATTCACAGTAGACAAAACAGGTGGATATGAGGAGGAATTATGCTTACCGATATTGAAATAGCTCAACAAAATAAGATGGAAAAAATTCAGGTTATTGCTGATAAATGTGGTCTTACGCCTGATGATATAGAGCAATATGGTCATTATAAGGCAAAAATTTCCTTTGATGCCATTAAGCGTTTAGAAAATAAAAAAGACGGGAAATTAGTTCTCGTTACGGCTATTACACCAACGCCAGCAGGGGAAGGTAAATCTACGACCTCCATTGGTTTGGTGCAAGCATTAAATAAAATTGGTAAGAAGGCTATCGCCGCACTTCGCGAGCCATCATTGGGACCTGTGTTCGGTATCAAGGGCGGCGCTGCTGGCGGTGGCTATGCCCAAGTTGTACCAATGGATGATATTAATCTTCATTTTACCGGTGATATGCACGCCATTACAGCGGCAAATAATTTGTTGTCCGCTATGATTGATAATCACATCCACCAAGGTAATGAGCTCCAAATCGATTTGCGTCAAATTTCTTGGACACGTGTTCTCGATATGAATGATCGTGCATTGCGCAATGTAACTGTCGCAATGGGGGGCAAGGTATGTGGTTTCCCTCGGGAAGATCATTTTATGATTACCGTTGCCTCTGAAATCATGGCCGTTTTATGTTTAGCTAAGGATTTAGAAGATTTAAAAGCGCGTTTTGGTCGCATCGTTATCGGCCCTAATCTTAAGGGTGAACCGGTGTATGTACATCAACTCGGATGTGAAGGTGCGATGGCACTTCTTATGAAAGATGCTATTAAACCAAATCTTGTACAAACATTGGAACATACGCCTGCCATTGTTCATGGCGGTCCATTTGCCAATATTGCACATGGTTGTAACTCCGTGGTGGCTACAAAACTCGGCATGAAACTTGGTGATATCGTGGTGACAGAAGCTGGATTCGGCGCTGATCTAGGAGCAGAAAAGTTCCTCGACATTAAATGCCGTTATGGCAATATCTTCCCAAATGCTGTTGTCATCGTCGCTACATTGCGCGCTCTTAAAATGCATGGCGGCGTGTCAAAACAAGAATTAAATACAGAAAACGTAGAGGCTGTAACAAAGGGCTTTAGCAATTTGCGTAAAGCTATTGAAAATATGCGCTTCTTCGGTGTACCTGTTATGGTTGCCATCAATAAATTCGTTACTGATACGGATGCAGAAATTGCGGAGTTAACTCGTTTGTGCAATGACTATGGCGTGCCTGTAGAGCTCAATGAATGTTGGGAAAAAGGTGGCGAAGGCGGTATCGATATGGCTAAACGCGTTGTGGAACTCGTGGAAGGCAGCGAACCAACACCTAAATTCGTATACGAATTAACAGATAGTATTGAAGATAAAATTAGTAAAATCGTTCGCACTATTTACGGCGGTGATGGCGTTACATTTGGGGCAAAGGCGAAAAAACAAATCGCTCAATTAAAAGACTGGGGCCTTGATAATCTACCTGTTTGTATGGCAAAAACGCAATATTCCTTGTCCGATAACTCAGCTCTATTAGGAGCACCAACAGGCTTTACAATCAATGTAACGGATATTCGCGTTGCTAATGGTGCAGGATTCCTCGTATGCCGCACAAGTGATGTTATGGTTATGCCAGGTTTACCTAAACGTCCTGCTGCACTTAACATGGATATTGATGCGGACGGCACTATTAAAGGCTTATTCTAATAATATGGTATTGTAATCGACATAGTATTTTTATTGACATAGTATACAGAGGGGGCGATGGCCCCTTTTGTTATTGAGGAGTATATATGGATTTATTGACGAGTTCTGTAAAAGATTTTGTAGCGGCAACCGCTTCAAAGGAGCCAACTCCAGGTGGCGGTGCTATTGCAGCATTGACGGCCGCCACAGGTGCAGCGTTAGCTGAAATGGTAGCGAATTTAACCTTTGATAAAAAAGGGTACGAAGATGTGCAAGAGGAGATGCATCTTTTACAACAAAAAGCAGAGTTTATTCGAGAAAAAGCGATTTCACTAGCACAAGCAGATGCTAATGTATTTAATTTGTTTATGGATGCCTTGGCATTGCCAAAAAATACAGATGAAGAAAAATTAGCGCGTACTGCTGCGATTCAACAGGCTTATAAGGATGCGGCTAATGTACCTTTAGAAATAGGCATGATTAGTTATGAAATATTTGATCTTGCCTATGTTGCGGCTACGAAGGGCAACCAAAATCTCATTACCGATGGTATTATTGCAGCTATTAATGCAAGAGCTGCGGTAAAGGCAGCCTTTTTAAATGTGCGTATCAATATATCTGGCATTAAGGATGAAAGCTATGTAGCTGATTTGAAAGCGCAAATGAATCAAATAGAATCTGAACTAGACGAAAGGGAAGCATCCGTTTTAGCCTTGTACAAATAAATGGACGATAACATACTTTTACACTAAGAATGTTCGGGAAAAAATAAAATAGAAAGCCTTAGAAAATAAAATTTCTAAGGTTTTTCTTTTTCTATTGTTAAAATCCGAATAATAACGTAGAATATAAGTGTAATGTTTGTAGTTTAGAAAACAGGAGACCATTATGTCAGAACAAAACAATACTGTTGACTCTATGTTGCCAATACCTAAGCTGTTTGCCTATGGTTTACAACACGTATTAGCAATGTATGCCGGTGCTGTAGCGGTACCAATCATTATTGCGCAAGCTATGCATTTGCCTGTAGAGGACTTAATTCGACTTATTACAGCGGACTTATTTACTTGCGGTATTGCCACACTTATTCAAACATTAGGGTTTGGCAATATTGGTGGTCGTATCCCGATGATTCAAGGTGTAACCTTTGCCTCTGTTGGACCTATGGCCATGATCGGGGCCCAACATGGTATGACCGCCATTTACGGTGCCATCATCATAGCCGGTATTTTTACATTCTTAGTAGCACCATTTTTTAGTCGTTTGATTCGACTTTTCCCACCTGTTGTAACAGGCACCATTATTACAATCATTGGTATTAACCTCATGCCTGTAGCTGTAAACTGGATGGGGGGCGGTGTAGGCAATCCGCAGTTTGGTAGTCTTACCAATATCGGTCTCGGATTCCTTACATTCTTAATCGTTATCTTTACTTATAAATTTGCCAAAGGTTTTCTTGGTAATCTTTCTGTTTTAATTGGTCTTATTGGTGGTACGGCTATTGCCTTTGCCATGGGTGTAGCCAATTTTGCTGAGGTTGGCAAAGCTCATTGGCTGGCTGTTATTGAACCATTATACTTTGGATTACCAACATTTGATTGGGCCTCTGTTATTTCCATGGTAGTTGTTATGCTCGTTGTTATGGTTGAAACAACTGGTGATAGTATCGCAATCGGTGAAATCGTAGATAAAAAAATCGATCGTAAGGAATTGGCATCCATTATCCGTGCCGATGGTCTTTCCACTGTTATTGGTGGTATTCTTAACAGTTTCCCATATACAGCATTTGCTCAAAACGTTGGTCTTATCGCTGTAACACGCGTTAAAAGTCGTTTTGTAGTAGCTGCATCTGGTGTAATCTTAATTCTATTAGGCTTATTCCCTAAATTGGCGGCTGTTGTAGCAAGCATTCCAAATGCAGTGCTCGGTGGTGCTGGTATTGCCATGTTTGGTATGATTATTGCTAGCGGTATCCGTTCTCTTGGTAAAGTTAATTTTGATGGCAATCAAAACTTGATGCTTGTGGCGATTAGTATCGGTGTTTCCATGATTCCTATCGCTGCACCAACATTCTATGCGCATTTCCCAGCATGGGCTCAAATTTTATTAAAATCTGGTATTACATTCGGTAGTATCATGGCTATCCTCCTTAACCTATTGCTCAATGGCGTGAACAAGGGCGATGAATTCAAAGAAATGGGTCGTCGTTAATCGGCTTTCACCATTATTAATACTAAGAACTCTACTCGTAGTGGGTAGGGTTCTTTTTTTGAAAGTAATAATCTCCAAATAGTGACTAAACTCACAGGGGTTACACCTATATACTATGGTATAATAAATTGATAAATTTAGATAATTTGTTCCCATAAGAAGGGAAGGAGTTTATGGCTGAAGGTAAGATTATTGCCATCTCGATTAGCGAGAAAAAAGGGCAAAAGAAACATAATATTGAATCTGCCAATCTCATCGTAGATCACGGCATGGAAGGCGATGCACACGCAGGTAATTGGCATCGCCAAATTAGTTTACTCGGCATTAAAAGTATTGAGCATATGCGTGAAAAAGGGGCCGATGTAAAACCTGGTGATTTTGCTGAAAATATCACCGTCGAAGGCATTGTTTTGTATGATTTACCGGTCGGTACGAAATTACAACTAGGTCCTGAGGTGTTATTAGAGGTCACACAAATTGGTAAAGAATGTCATCATGGTTGTGAAATTATGAAACAAGTTGGATCTTGTATTATGCCTACGCAAGGAATTTTTGGTAAAGTTCTAAAAAATGGTACAATTAACGTAGGTGATGACGTATCCATTATTAAATAAGGATGTAAAGAGGTGTGCTATGAAGGATGCATGGGGCCGAACAATTGAATATGTACGTCTGTCGTTGACAGATGCGTGCAATTTTTGCTGCCCTTATTGCAGACCAGCAGAGATTACACCACAAAGCCAACATCAACTACTATCTGTGGATGAATGGATGACTATTTTAGGTGCGTTTCACCAAGTAGGGGTGAAAGCTGTACGCCTCACCGGTGGTGAGCCGTTACTATATCCTCATATTGAAGAGTTATTAGCACGTATCAAGCAGACCGGATGGTTTGAAGATATTTCTATGACAACCAATGGCAGTCTATTGGCGCCGCGGGCCGAGAAATTGAAAGAACTCGGTTTGAACAGAGTCAATATTAGCCTTGATTCCCTTGATAGCGACGCTTTTGCTCTATGTGTGGGCAAAGCTGACCAACTCGACTCCGTTCTAAGTGGTATTCAAAGTGCTATTGATGCGGGCTTTACTTCTGTTAAAATTAACACTGTATTATCCCGACATTGGACTGATGATGAAGTTCGTGCTTTACTAACATATGTGGAAACTTGGCCGGTGATTTGGCGCTTTATTGAATATATGCCATTTCAGGGCGATGCGTTTCATGGGCCGACCTTCGATGAATGGAAGGCTCAATTAGAACGCGTCAGCGGTGGTATCCTCACTGAAAATCACGGTGTGTACGGTTTTGGACCTGCCACGTATTACAATTTACCGAGTGGTAAGGAGATTGGTTTTATCTTCTCCATGTCTCATAGTTATTGTGATACATGCAATCGCGTTCGTCTTACTTCGGATGGTCAAATGCGACTCTGCCTTTTGCGTGATGATGAGGCCGATTTAGTGTCTCTTGTACGTCGAGGCTTAAGTGAGACTGAACTCGCCAGTCATATTGAATGGGCTCTACAACGTAAACAAGAACGTCATGATGGTGTTACGATGGATCAACCAGAACGCCCTATGTGGCGCATCGGAGGATAGTATGGGATTCTTTGATTTTCTGAAACCGAGAAATAAAGAGTTTGTCGAATCCTGTTGGCCTGGTGGTAAAATGCTGCAAGTCCACATGGAATATGATACACAAAAGCTTATATTTACCTATATAGGACGTTATGGATTACAATTTAGCGTGCCTAAGGCTGATGTAACAGACATCATTGTGAAAGAAGTAAGTCGTACCCATAGCGTTATTCAAATTTACCATGGCGAGGAATGTGTGGGGACTACGGATATCATTCCTACCGAGGCTTGTGAAACGATAAAGAATTGGATGTTAGAATTCTAATATCCTATACCTATAGAGATGGTATAAATCAAATTGATATATTTTATGGGAATGTAATAAATATTCTTTACATTCCTATAAAATAAGCATATAATAATTCATGTCATGGACCACTAGCTCAGCTGGCAGAGCACCTGACTCTTAATCAGGGTGTCCAGGGTTCGAACCCCTGGTGGTCCACCAAAATAAACCCGCACTACGGTGCGGGTTTTTCTTATTATTTTGACATTATTTTATCAGGTTAACTTTTGACACCATTTTGACATCGATTAAAAGTTGATTATTAGGGGGATTTAAATGAAACTAGAAGATGTAATGACCACACAAGAGGCGGGAGAGAGATGGAATGTACCGGCTGATTCAATAAAACAATGTTGTTTAAAGCGATATGCAAATAATCAGTTCACTGAAGATGAAGCTAGAAAGTCCGGAAGAAATTGGCTTGTAACCCGTCAAGGTATGGAACGCTTATATGGTAAAGAAATAAAGCCTTTATAAATTTATTCCGATAAATATCACATAGACAATAAGTTATTAATCACTTATGATTGGAATATAGTAGTATTTCTCATTAGGAGGTCCCAAATGGCAGTAGATGTATCCAGAACACAAGATGTATATAAAGATGCTGGCCAAAGTGTCAATTTCACAACATTATTATTAAATCGTAAAGATCGCGATGCAGAATTAGAAGTAATTCAAGACATGGCAGATCGTATTCAAGCCATTAAACGTTCTGTTAGTATTCGTGCTAATGGTGAAGGCTTGGGTATTGCGTTTGGCTTTAGCCGTAAAGCATGGGACTATTTATTCCCTAATGCACCTGTACCAAAAGAGTTAGAAGACTTTCAAGGTATTAAAGGGGACAAACAAGATGTGCCAGCTGTAGCGGCTGACTTGTTCTTGCATGTACGTTCCAATGATGAATCTGTTACATATACAGTAGTGGACCAAATCATGGAATTCTTACGTCCTGTTACATCCGTAGTTGATGAAACTCATGGATTCCATTATGAACAAGGCCGTGCTATCATCGATTTCGTTGATGGTACGGAAAATCCTGTAGGCCAAGAAGCGGTAGAATGGGGCGTTATCGGTGATGAAGACCCTGAATTCACGAATGGTTCTTATGCTTTTGCACAAAAATATGAACACGATCTTGATGCGTGGCGTGCACTTCCTACAGAAATGCAAGAAAAATTCATTGGCCGTCGTAAATTCAGCGATATTGAATTGGAAGACGATGAAAAAGATCCAGCAGCTCACAATGTAGTAGCTCAAGATAATCGTGACGATGAAGAACATAAAATCGTTCGTATGAATGTACCATTTGCACAACCTGGTCAAGGTGTGCGTGGCACATATTTCATCGGCTATGCTCGTTATTGGGATGTAACGAAAACAATGCTTACAAACATGTTTACTCAAAACGATAAATTGCTAGATTATTCTAAACCTATTACCGGTATGCTATTCTTTATTCCATCCCTTGATACATTGGATGCTATTGCAGAAGGCGAATTATAATCGTTATAATTTTACGATATATGCAATGATAAAATAATATGCAATAAAATCTATAGAAAGCGCCCCTTTGGGGGCGCTTTTATGCTATAATTAAAGAATATTATTGATTCTGTAGAATTTTAGTTTGTAGAGGTTGCCCATGAATTATACAAGTACACGTGGCACTGTTGCCGTAAATGAAACATATGCATTATTACATGGTTTGGCGGAAGATGGCGGTTTATACGTACCGGCTTTATTTCCAACGAATTGCTTGAGCTATAACGACATCAAAGATAAATCTTACCAAGAGGTAGCTGCTGTTGTATTAGCAAAATTATTCCCTTGCTTCTCCGAAGCACATCTCAAGGAAATGATTAACTCCGCTTACAGCGATGCAAACTTTAGCACTCGTGATATTGCACCTCTACATTCTTTGCTTGAAAAACTATCTGTGTTAGAACTGTTCCACGGCCGTACACAAGCATTTAAAGATATGGCGCTTTCACTATTTCCATATTTATTGGTAGCAGCGAAAGAAGCAGAAGGCGAAGATAAAGAGGTTCTTATCTTGACGGCTACATCTGGTGATACAGGTAAGGCTGCCCTTGAAGGGTTTAAAGATGTACCTGGTACACATATTCAAGTATTCTATCCAACTGATGGCGTTAGCCCTATGCAAGCGGAACAAATGCAAAAGCAAGAAGGCGCTAATGTTAATGTAACTGCTATTCATGGTAACTTTGATGACGCTCAACAATTTTTGAAACGCTTATTTGTCGATGCTGATACAGCAAAAGAAGTAGCCGAAAAAGGCGTTATGTTCTCCAGTGCGAACTCCATCAATATCGGTCGTTTAGCACCGCAAGTAGTATACTATGTAAATGCTTATGCTGAGCTTGTTGCACAAGGTGCTATCCATGAAGATGAGGCGTTTAACGTAGTGGTTCCAACAGGTAATTTTGGTAACATCTTGGCTGCTTACTATGCTAAAAAGATGGGTATTCCTATCGGTAAATTGATCTGTGCATCCAATCAAAATAACGTGCTTACTGATTTCTTTAACACTGGTACATATGATATGAATCGTCCATTCTATACGACGATTTCTCCATCTATGGATATCCTTGAGTCCTCTAATTTTGAACGTTTCTTGTACTATATCTCCGGCGAGGATAGTGAAAGAACAGCTCAATGGATGAAAGATTTGAAATCCACAGGTAAATTATCTGTTAATGAAGAAGAATTTAAACGTGTACAAGCTAATTTCAGCGGTGCCTATGTCAATGACGAAGAAACAAAGGCTATTATTGAGCAAGTGTATAACTCCTATGGCTATTTAATGGATCCTCATACAGCTGTTGCGATGGGTGCGTATATGAAAGAATTAGAAGCTCATCCAGAAGATGGTGCTCGTCATACAATCATCGCATCTACTGCACATCCATTCAAATTCCCAACACCTATTTGTGAGGCCCTTGATATTAAAGTTGGTTCTACGCCTTATGAAAGCTTGGATAACATCTCAGCTGTAACCGGTGTAGCATTCCCTAAACAATTGGCTGCGTTAAAGGCTAAATCATTACGCTTTACAAAAGCCATCGACAAAGAAAATATGAAACAAGAAATTCTAGATTTTGTCGATACATTCTCTAAATAATACTATGCCGCCTCTCCTTGGAGGGGCGGTTTCTTATTGTAATGGTTATCGATATATTGTATTGATGAGATAGGGGGATATATGGCAAAAAAAGGTTTAATTTATGCACTCCTTTCGGCACTATTGCTGAGTACCATGAATTTATTTGTTAAGATGCTGGGATCCAATATTCCATCTGGAGAGATTGCTTTCTTTCGCGGCTTATTTGGCACCGTTGCTGTCCTTGTCGTTATGTATATGAAGGGCATCCGATTTTCCACGGAGGACCGAGGACTGCTTATTATGCGAGGCCTCTATGGCGGTTTTGGCATGGTGTGTAACTTTATAGCCTTGGTACATATGAAGATGTCTGATGCTACCATATTATTTCAAACATCGGGAATTTTCGTGTTTATCTTTAGCGCCTTTTTCCTTAAGGAACGCGTTCCGAAGGGGGCTGGTAAATGGCTTATCTTAATCTTCATAGCTGTAATGGTTATGGTTAATCCATTTAGTTATGGCGGATTTACCTGGTATGCCTTAGTTGCCATCTTAGGTGCAGCGTTATCTGCCGCTGCGTATACAACAATTCGCTCCATTAGTAAGCATGGACAACATAGTAATTTTGAGATCATGGCTTATTTCTTAATTACAGGAATGATTGCGGGCCTTGTGACGACAGATGGATTTGTCATGCCTCAAGGTCAAGAATGGCTAATCATTACTGCTATTGGCGGTATAACCGTAGTGGCGCAATTCTTCTTAACGGGCGCTTTTGTTACAACGAATGCTGTAGTAGCACAATTCTTGCAATATGTAGGCGTATTCATTAGTTCCTTCTATGGATTTTTATTCTTTGGTGAAAGTCTATCCATCGAAACGGTGGGGGCTGGTATTGCCATGTTTGTGGCGTCCGTTATGTTGGCGCGATTAAAAGAGCAAGATGGACCTATTCGGGCAGGCAAAATTATAGAGGAAAAAACAAAATAAATGTCGAATACTATATAAGTAGTATTGGTGCATAATTAAGATGCGACCATCAATTAGGAATATTATTGTATGGTTGCATCTTTTTGTATATTGTAGGAGTGTGATGACTATGTTTATGGAGTGGATTAAAATTGAGAATTATCGTAATCTCGTAGATATTGAACTACACTTTCACAATGATATCAATTACTTTGTAGGCGAAAATGCAGTGGGGAAATCCAATTTTCTTGACCTCTTAGAGCAAATGATGAATGCCCGAGGTTTTCAAGAAAGTGACTTTGCTGATGTACATAGACCAATACGCATTGAGTGTAAAATGTCTTTTTCTGAGCTCACTACATCATTTCAGGATATGATTGGTCCAGAAGATGGTATATATCTACGCCTTGAACAAGTGGTACAAGAGGTATATCCACGACTCTATAAGCTGGATGGAGAGAAATTCACACCGGTACCATTGTCTATGTTGCGCCATACAATATATATGTGTCATCGCGATACATCGGAGGCGGAACTTTATTCCATTCCTACATCGGTGTATATGGAACTGGGGAAACAGCTTGTTACCTATCTGCCTAAGACTGGATTGACATCAGATGATGCCATCGCATTAGATAGCTTTATCAATGTAAGAGTGGGGCTTGATCCCGAATGTGTTCTTAATATACAGCGCCTTGTGGAATTGTTAACATCCTCTACAGAGGCAAATTTAATACGCAAGTATTCCATAGATAATGTACGCCTTATCATGGCGGTAGCGCTAAAGATTTTGGCTCAAATTTACATGAAGGTGCACAGTGCATCCTCCAATTTAGAATCATTGCTCGTGTATGACAGTGAAGGCCGTCGATATTTACCGGTATTTATCAGTGTCGATGAACCAGAACTACATTTGAGTCCTTATTTGCAACGAGCCGTATTAAACTATTATCGTCAAATTGCGACCAATGAAAATGCTGAATTTTTAGCATTAATTAAACAGTTATTTCAAATTGATGGCCTATTAGGTCAATTGTTTGTGGTAACTCATAGTACCGATGCATTGGTAGATGATTATCGTCATATTATACGCATGTATCGTGATGAGATGGGGCTCGTTCGCGCTGCTTGCGGGGTGACATTTAAATTTGCTCGCGAAGTAGAGAAACATTTGATTATGCATTTTCCTGAAGCAAAGGAAGCCCTCTATGCACGTTGTATCATCTTGGTGGAAGGGGAAACTGAGTATGGTAGTTTTGCAGGTATCGCTAAAAAATTAAATGTAGATTTTGATTATTTTGGTATATGTCTTATCAATGCACGTGGGGAATCTTCTATTAGTAAACTTCATAAATTATTTAAAAGCTTTGCTATTCCAACGGTGGCACTTTATGACCGAGATGTAATGGATAAGCATAGCAAGTCTCATGTTAATGTCTTTTACACAAATGAAATCTGTTTTGAAATGGATGTAGTATCCCATTTGATTCGACATCATCATCGGGATATATTGGATGCCATTATTCAAGATCTTATTGATACAGGGCGTGGTATGGTAACAAAGGATATGGCGCGCCGCGGTTTTGCCAAGTTGGGACTTGATGATCATCAAGTGGTACAACGATGTTTGAAAAATATCAAGGCAAAGGATATAGATACATTATTGACGTACTATTTCTCTTGGTTTTATAGCAATAAAGGTGTGATTGTAGGGCGCAGAATTGCCTATTATATACCTGATCATATGATTCCGCCAGCCTTTATTGCGGTTATTGAACGGGCTAAAGTCTTATCTCTAGAATCATCTATTATGAAAATAGGATGATAAGTATATTAAAAACTTTCAATAAACTATATCGAAAAATCTTGACATAGATGTAGTTTTCTTTTATGATTAATGAGGTTAATTTTTCCGAACGGTTTTAAGTGTGAGTAGGAGTTAAACATGAAGGAATTTATCAAAGAGTTTAAAGAGTTCGCTTTCAAAGGGAACATGATGGACCTCGCTGTAGGTATGATTATTGGTGCAGCTTTCACAGCATTAGTGAATTCTGTAGTTAGCAATTTGTTCATGCCATTAATCAGTGTGTTCACTGGTGGTATTGATTTTAGCAATCTATATTTGCCATTAAGTGAAGCGTCTAAAGAGGCATTTGTAAATGGTGCTGATATTGCAACAGCTCGCTCTGCTGGTGCTGTATTGCCTTATGGTACATTCATTACTGACCTTATTCAATTCTTAATCTTAGCATTTGTTGTATTCTTAATGATTCGCGCGTTGACGAAGCTAATGCAAAGTGCTAAGAAAGAAGCTGAAGAAGCACCAGCGACTACAAAAGAATGTCCATTCTGTAAAACAGAAATCAATATTGATGCGGTTAAATGTCCTAACTGTACATCTGATTTAAAATAATCAACACACTAAGAAAGAGTTCTAGAAGCATAATGCTTTTAGAACTCTTTTTTGTTGTAACTTAGCCCTGAGTTTTGGTAAATTTCCAATTATAGGATACAATATAGATACATATAGTTTTCGTTGTAAATGATATGTTGTTACAGCATTTAAGAATATATAGAGAAGGGATGAAATGATTATGGAACGTAAACCATTAGTAGTGGTACCTGGCTTAGTGCGACGTGATGCTATTGCTTATTTACAAGAACATGTTGACGTACGTCAGTGGACGGAAAAAACTAAAATGCCTAGAGAGGTTTTAAAAGAATGGTTACGCGATGCTGATGGTTTGTGGTCTATTAATTCCATATCGGTTGATGCGGACCTTGTGAAAGATGCGCCTAATTTAAAGGTCATTGCACAAGCCTCAGTAGGCTATGACAATGTAAAGATTGATGAACTTACGGCGGCGGGCATTCCTTATGGCAATACGCCAGGTGTTCTCAACGAAACCGTAGCAGAACTCGCTTTCACATTGATTGCTACGGCCAGTCGTCGCATTATTGAAAATGCAATTTTTGTAAAAAATGGCCGTTGGGCTGAGCGTCCTTCTAATATTAAGGGCTTTGATTTGAGTCGCCGCACATTGGGTATCATTGGTATGGGCGCCATCGGTGTTTCCATTTCTCGACGTGCTCGCGCCTTTGGTATGACCGTTGTATATCATAATCGACATCAACGTAATGATGATAAATTGTATAGAACAACATATATGGAATTAGATGAGTTACTTGCTACGAGTGATGTGGTATGTATCATGGCGCCACTTACGGATGAAACGTATCATATGTGCGATGCCGAGTTTTTTAAGAAAATGAAAAAGACCGCATTGTTCGTCAATGTAGGTCGCGGTGCTATCGTTGATACAGATGCACTCATCGATGCTCTTAAAACTGGTGAAATCGATTATGCGGCACTTGATGTAACTGATCCAGAACCACTACCAGCAGATCATCCATTGTTGTCCATTGATAACTGTTTAATTGTTCCTCATATTGGTTCGTATACAGATCGGACGCGATATGATATGTCCATGTTGACAGCGAATAATATCATTGCTGGTGTTCATAAAAAACCTCTACAAACATGTGTTAATGAAGAGGTGAATTATAAAATGTGCGGTCCTATATAAAATATGGTAAAATAAAAGAATATTTATCGTATGGAGGTTGTAACGTTGGAACATAAAGATACTGAACAAACTGTAGCTCCTGAAGAAGTTGTATCCATTAACTTTATCGAAGCTGAAATAAATAAAGATAATGAAGAGGGCGTATACGGTGGCCGTGTACATACGCGATTCCCACCAGAACCAAATGGGTATTTACATATCGGCCATGCTAAGTCCATTTGCCTTAACTTTGGCTTAGGCGAAGAATACAAGGGCTTAACCAATTTGCGCTTTGATGACACAAATCCAGAAAAGGAAGATGTGGAATATGTAAATTCCATTAAGGAAGACGTGGAATGGCTTGGATTCCATTGGGATGGCGACGTACGGTATGCATCTGATTACTTTGGTAAAATGTATGATTATGCTAAAAAGCTTATCACTTTGGGTAAGGCTTATGTAGATGATCAAACAGCAGAAGAAATTCGTCAAACGCGTGGCGATTTCTCTACACCTGGTACGAATAGCCCATATCGCGATCGCTCTGTAGAAGAAAATTTAAAACTCTTTGAAGAAATGAAAGAGGGGAAATACAAGGATGGCGAAAAGGTATTACGCGCTAAAATTGATATGGCGGATCCTAATATCGTCATGCGCGATCCTGTATTGTATCGTATTGTAAATGCAGCGCATCACCGTACAGGATCTGAATGGAGCATTTATCCAATGTACGACTTTGCACATCCTATCGAGGATGCTATTGAACGCATTACCCATTCCGTATGTACATTGGAATTTGAAGTGCATCGTCCATTGTATAATTGGGTTCTCGAAGATTGGGAAGATACTGAAAAACCTCGCCAAATCGAGTTCGCTCGTTTAAATGTAACAAAAATGGTTATGTCTAAACGCAAATTACGTGCTCTTGTAGAGGCTGGCCTCGTATCCGGTTGGGATGATCCTCGTATGCCTACCATTTCTGGCTTGCGCCGTCGTGGCTATACACCAGAAGCCATCCGTGATTTCTGCGACCGCATTGGCGTAGCTAAGGCTGATAGCACTGTAGATATTGCATTGCTTGAATTCTGTATTCGTGAAGATTTGAAATTAAAAGCTCCACGTCCAATGGTTGTCATCGACCCTGTTAAGGTTATTATCGATAATTATCCAGAAGGTCAAACAGAACCTTGTGTGGTTGAAAATAATCCAGAAAATGAAGAACTCGGTACTCGAGAAGTTATGTTTGGTCGCGAAATTTATATTGAGCGCGCCGACTTTATGGAAGAACCGGTTAAGAAATTCTTCCGCTTGGCTCCGGGAAAAGAAGTACGCTTAAAAGGCGCTTATTTCATTACTTGCCAATCTGTTGTAAAGGATGAAAACGGTACCATTACCGAAATCCATTGTACCTATGACCCTGAAACGAAGAGCGGCAGTGGTTGCACACGTAAGGTAAAGGGTACATTGCATTGGGTTGAAGCTTCTACGGCTGTAGATATTGAAACTCGTTTATATGACTACTTGCTTAAAGAAGAATCTGATGGTAAAGACTTCTTAGCTGATTTTAATCATGAATCGTTACAAGTTATGCACAGTAAAGGTGAAGCAAGCCTTGCTAATACTGTTCCTGGCGATAGATTCCAATTCTTGCGTCAAGGTTACTTCGTAACTGATAAGGATAGCACTGCCGATTATATTGTGGTAAACCGCATCGTAGGTTTACGTGATACATGGGCAAAACAACAAAAGAAATAGTTGTGATTATACCGCCCCTTTAAGGGGCGGTTTTGTTTAGGAGAAAACTATGAAATCAATGATAGCTTTAGCTCTCGCTGGTGTTGTAGCGATGAGCACACCTGTACTTGTTGATGCGGCTAATATTAATGCTAGTAAATATGCCGCTGCATATGGAACGTATAATGGTATGAAACTTAACGAAGGTGTTACGATTTATGCCAATGCGCCAAAGGCTTTGTTCGCCGGTGCAGGTAAAACCGATGTAAAAACGGCTCTTATGCAAGCTGGTGCCAGCCGTGCCGAGGTATATACGCTTAACGTAAAACGAGAAAATGAAATGAATTACGCTGTATTTGCGAATGTGGTCGTAGGTGGTAAACATAATCTTGTTAACACCAAGCATGTGAGCACTGATGCCAGTGATGTCGGTAATTTGGTGGCGTCTATCAATGGAGGTAAAGCTGCTGAGCTAGGCCAATACCAAGTGGTGACACCTTTGGCTAAGCATAATAAAACATATGTAGGTGCACTAAAATATACAAGTAAAGATAATAATAATTCTTATAATGAGATTCTTCATATTGCTGTTTCTGAAAGTAAATACGAGGGCCCTAGTGTGCGATTTATCGCTATAGATGAAGAAAGTGATGCTAAGGTATTTCCTCGTGTGGGCAACTTGTTAACGGGTAAATAATAAATAATTATTGAAATAAATTATCAATTATCTTGACAATATTTCTCATCGAGAGTACTATGTGTATATAGTAATCAATCTCAAGTAATGAGGCGGATTCTATATAGATATGCAACAGGCAGGTACGACTATGATGGATTCAATTGACAATATCATTGGATTTCATTGTGCACCGGCAATTCGAGGCATTAAGGTCTCGAATTTGGTTTCTATTCCACGGGACATGAATGAACAAATCCAATTCGTTTTGACTGAATATAATAAAGAGTTTAATGAAAAGGGTTTATTCTTCTTTGAATTATGTCGCTGTAAAGCACGTAGACTATTATTGGTGTTCCGTGAAACACAATTACGAGACTATGTACGGCAACCTGCGGTGATGACATTTTTGAAAGCCTACGGTTATCAAGATAGTATGAGCATTATGGAGATGCTTGAACATTTGCGATATCGTATGGAATCAAGCGTTGATTTCCCTCATGAAATTGGTGTGTTCCTTGGATATCCATTAATGGATGTGAAGTATTTTATTTCTCGTCGCGGTAATGGATATTCTATGTGTGGTGAATGGAAGGTTTACCACGATGTAGTAGATGCACAACGCTCTTTCCTATGTTACAAAGCATGTCGTGAATTTTGTCAAACTCAATTGATGTTGGGAAAAACATTTAGTTCATTGGTCGCAAGAACGGCCTAGGAGGTACAAGATGATTGGTGTAATTTTTTGGTCCGGTACAGGCAATACAGAAAGAATGGCTTATGAAGTAGCTGAAGGTATCAAAGCTGCAGGTCAAGACGTAGAAGTAAAATCCGTTTCTGAAGTATCTGTTGATGAAGCAGCAGCTTACGATAAATTGGCTCTTGGTTGCGCTGACATGGGTGCTGAACAATTAGAAGAAGGCGAATTCGAACCATTCTACACTGAATTAGAAGGTAAATTGAGTGGTAAAAAAGTAGCAATCTTTGGCTCCTATGGTTGGGGTGGCACTTGGTTAGAAGACTGGGGCACTCGCATTAAAGATGCTGGCGGCGAATTAGTAGCTGACGGTGTGGCAATCTTGGGTGAACCAGATGATGACGGCAACGCACAATGCCAAGAATTGGGTAAAACTTTAGCTAACGCATAACAACTTCATATTATATAAAGACTATAGCGATGGATGTGACATCGCTATAGTCTTTTTTGTATCTATTTATGGAAAGGTGTACTGCTTTGGTATATAATTAAATAATGTTATTGCAAAGGAGACGCATTATGAAGGACGAGCGATTTATAGTTACCTACCGAATTGAAGCCGACACATATGAAGACGCAAAGTCTATTGCTTGGGCTGTTCAAGTAGAACAAACGATTGAATTTCCTTATGAATTTGTAACTGATCCATATATTAAAAATACAATTACCGGTCGATTGGAATCTCTCGAACCGATGGCGCCAGATTCCGCATATGCAACTGTGGGAGTGATGCCTAATGTAGTGATTGATGCTTCTCGGTATTATCTAGCTCGCATTTCATATCATGTAGATACTACCGCATTAGAAGCAACGCAATTTTTAAATGTTGTATTTGGTAACTCATCGTTACAACCTCATATTTGGGTGGTAGACATAGAACTATGTCCTACATTATTTGACGTATTCAAAGGTCCACGATTTGGATTGCATGGTATTCGTAGATTGGTTGAAACGCCTACAAGACCGATGATTCAAGCTGTAATTAAACCTATGGGAACGCCTAATGAAGAACTAGCTCGCATGTGTGCAGCGTATACGCGTGGTGGTGTTGATGTTATCAAGGATGATCATGGCATTACGAACCAATCCTTTTCGCAGTTTAAGGATCGTGTAAGACGATGTGCTGCTGCGGTGCGTGAGATGAATGAAGCGCATGGAAAACACGCATTATATGCAGCTAATGTGTCTGGTGATGGCACAGACGTATTAGAACGTGCTTATTTCGCTAAAGAGGCGGGTGCTACGGCCCTTATGGTAGCCACAGGTTTAGTGGGCTCTGGTTGGTTACATAAATTGGCTACCGATGAAAAATTGCGCTTGCCGATTATTCACCATCCTGCCTATTCTGGTGGCTTTGTGAGCCCTGGTGTATCCGGCATTGCCGACTATTTACAGTTGGGATTCTTGCCTCGCCTATTTGGCGCTGATATGATGGTTTTTGTATCCTATGGAGGGCGCTTTACTTTTACCCAAGAGCAATGTAAGCGTATTTCCGCGTATATTAAACATCCTGTAGGATTGGTGAAAGCAGGCTGTCCGGCTCCTGGTGGTGGCGTGACTGATGCGCGCCTTACAGAATTAGTCGAGTTGTACGGAAATGATACGATGTTCCTCGTTGGAGGCGATATGTTCCGTCGTGGACCAGATCTTGAGTCGAATATGGCATATTTTGTTAATCGATTAGAAGAACTGTCACAATTGAAACAATAATAGTTGTGAAAGTTGGGCTTTCACTAACGCAATCGTACGGTGATTGAAAGACTTTCACCAATAGAAATAATTAATTATATGGAGTAGTTTAATGAGTGAAACCTCACCTTTAGAGGTCCATGTTCTTGCCAGCGGTAGCAAGGGTAATTGTACAGTTATAAAAAAAGGAAATTCTGTTATATTACATGATGTGGGTATTAGTTGCCGGCGCATCGTTAATGGGCTGAAAGAATTACATATCGATATGAGTCAGGTTGAGGGAATATTTATTAGCCACGAGCATACCGACCATATTGCGGGGCTACAACAACTATTAAAGCGTTTTGATATTCCTGTATATACTAAGCAAGGCACGTGGCGTGAAATCCAAGATAAGTTAATCGTTCCAAAACATCAACTGGTGGAATTGACAAAGGGGAGTTTGGAGCTTGGAAATCTTACGGTGGAACCCTTTAGTGTTAGTCATGATGCGGCAGATCCTATAGGCATCAATGTATTTTCCGGTAAAGACAAGGCAACAGTTGTCACCGATACGGGGGTGATTACGGATACTATATTGCACCGATTAGATGACAGCACATTGCTAGTCTTGGAGGCCAATTATGATCCTCAAATGTTGCGTTTTGGACCGTATCAACCATTTTTAAAGCAACGCGTAGCCAGTGATGAAGGTCATTTGAGTAACGAAATGGCTGCACAGGCCTTACTCATGATGAAACGACCTGATTTTATGCAGGTCATTTTGGCACATCGCTCTGAAAATAATAATAACCCTGTCCTCGTAACGCAGACGATTGGTCAAATGCTCGTCGATGGGGGCGTAAAAATTGGACCGGAAATGAAATTACAGCATGGCCAACCTAACGAAATAGTATCCATGCAGTCTGTTCATAAAAATTAGAGGTACATCTTGTATGAAGTTTCATGTAATCTGTATTGGTAAATTAAAAGAGGCTTACCTTCGTGAAGGTGTGGCCAAATTTGTAAAACGTATGCGCCCCTATGGAGGCGTTACAATTACTGAATTGAATGAAAGTAAAATAGGGGATAAGCCCAGTGATGCGGACCGTAAACAAGTAGTCGTAGAAGAGGGACAGCGGTTGTTAAAGGCCGTCCCTAAATCGGCATACACCGTATTGCTAGATGTATATGGTAAAACGATATCTTCTGAAAATTTGGCCTCTATGGTATCTAAATTAGAGGTGGACGGCATCAGTGATATGGTCTTTATCATAGGCGGTGCCTTTGGCGTTAGTGATGAATTGCGCCGTTCTGTAAAATTTAAGTTATCCTTTAGCCCTATGACCTTTACTCATCAAATGGTTCGATTGTTGTTAGTAGAACAGATTTACCGCAGTGCTAAGATAAATCGCAATGAACCATACCACTGGTGATATACTTAACTAAATATTATTTATATACAATTTATGAAAAAGGAGTTTTCAACTCTAAGGTCGAATAGTATAATAAAGAGTAAAGTTATATGAAGGAGGAATTCCCTATGAAAATCCAAGACGTAATGAATAAATATCCTGTTACAGTTGGTAAAGATGCTCCTATTTCTGATGTAGCAGACTTATTAGTTAAATATAATTTAACAGCTGTTTCTGTAGTGGATGAAGAAAATATATTGTTAGGTATTATTTCAGAAGGTGACTTGTTATACAAAAAGGTTCGCCCTCATGTACCTCATTATGTAAATGTTTTGGGCGCTAGTATCTATTACAATGGTATTGGTGAATATAATGCACAATTCAAAAAATTGTTAGCATCCCACGTATATGAATTGATGACTAGCGATGTTATTACTACAACACCAGATAAAGATGTAGAAGAAATTGTATCCGTTATGCTTGATCAACATTTGAAAAATGTCCCTGTTGTAGATAAAGAGTACCGTTTGATTGGCATTTTATCTCGTCGTGATATCATTAAATTGATTGCAAAAGATAACTAATTATTTACATATATGCAATACTAAACAGCCACTCCCTATGAGTGGCTGTTTCCTTATAATGCTAAGAATTGCATTGAATTTTCATTTATGATATTATAAGGAGTGCATAATATACTACAGAAATTTGGGCGTTTGCCCTTCAAGGAGGACATATTTTAATGAAAGCAACTGTAAATCCTGTTGATCAACACGTAGTAACTTTAACTATCGAAGTACCTGCAGCAGAAGTAGACAAAGGTATCAAACAAGCGGTAAAACGCATTGCAAATCAAGTAAACATTCCTGGCTTCCGTAAAGGCCATGCACCTCGTCGTGTATTGGAAATGAACTTTGGTAAAGAAGCTATCTTGGAAGAAGCATTTGACGTATTGGCTAGCCAAAACTATAGTGCTGCTCTTCGTGAAAATGATATCGTTCCTGTATCTGATCCAGAAACAGAACGCGTACAATTCGAAGAAGGTAAAGATTTAATCTTCAAAGTAACTGTAACAAAACGCCCAGAAGTTAAACTTGGCGATTACAAAGGCTTAGAAGCTACAAAACAAGACGCTACTGTAACTGATGAACAAATCGAAGAACAATTGAACAATATTCGTGAACAACAAGCTAAAATGGTTGTTGCTGAAGAAGGCGCTACAATTCAAAAAGACGACTTCGCAGTAATCGATTTTGCTGGTTCTGTTGACGGTAAACCATTTGATGGTGGCGAAGGTAAATCCTACCCATTACAAATTGGTTCCGGTAGCTTCATCCCAGGTTTCGAAGATCAATTGATCGGCGCAAAAGCTGGTGATGATGTAACTGTAAAAGTAACATTCCCAGAAGACTACTTTGTAGCTGAATTAGCTGGTAAAGAAGCAGAATTCAAAACTCATATCCATGATATTAAACGTAAAGAATTGCCTGAATTGAACGATGAATTCGCAAAAGAAGCAAGCTCTTACGAAACAATTGAAGAATTGAAAAACGATCTTCGCGCTAAAATGGAAGAAGAAGCATCCCGTCGTGCCATCGACACTTACAATGCTGATTTGATCCAAGCAGCTGTTAAAAATGCAACTGTAGATATTCCAGAAGTGATGATTAACGATCGCGTAGAACAAATGATTCAAGAATTGGCTATGAACATGGAAGGCCGTGGCTTGAAACTTGATGACTACTTGAAATTCTCCAATAAAACTATCGAAGATTTACGCACTGAATACAAAGATTCCGCAGCTGAAAATGTACGCGCTGATTTAGTATTGGACGCTATTGCAACTGCTGAAGGTATCGAAGTAACTCCAGATGATATGAATCGCGAAATCTTCATTATGGCTCAAAACTTTGGGGCAGATCCTAAAGAAGTTTGGGATATTATTGCAAAAGAAGGTCGTGTAGCTATGTTAGCAGGCTCTGTAGCTCGCAAAAAAGCAGCTCGATTCATCATCGATAATGCAAAAGGTGCAGAAGCAGCAGAATAATGCTTGCTCACTAGGTACATGAAAAGGTGATTATATGTATGTACCAATCGTAGTTGAACAAGGCGAACGTGGTGAACGTTCGTATGATATTTACTCTCGCTTATTAAAGGATCGCATTATCTTTTTAGGTGGACCTATTGATGATAATGTTGCAAATGCGGTGATTGCCCAAATGCTTTTCCTAGAAGCAGAGGATCCAGATAAAGATATTCATCTATATATTAATAGCCCAGGTGGTGTTGTAACTGCTGGTATGGCTATCTATGACACGATGCAATATATTAAACCAGATGTGTCTACCATTTGCGTAGGCTCTGCTGCAAGTATGGGGGCTGTATTATTGACAGCCGGTGCAAAGGGAAAACGCTTTGCATTGCCTCATGCGCGCGTTATGATTCACCAACCATTGGGTGGTGTACAAGGTCAAGCATCTGAAATCGAAATCCATGCCCGTGAAATTCTTCGTATGCGTGAAGAGTTAAATGGTATCCTAGCAGCTCGCAGTGGCCAAGATATTGAAGTGGTAGCACGTGATACTGATCGTGATAACTTCATGAGTGCCCAAGATGCCGTTGAATACGGTTTGATTGACGAGGTGTTAACTCGCGATACTCTAGAAAGCAAGTAATGGAGGCGCTCATTGGCAAAAGATAAAGATACTATGCGTTGTAGCTTTTGCGGACGCACAAGTGATGAAGTAAGAAAACTAGTGGCCGGTCCTAATGTGTACATCTGTGATGAATGCGTAGAAGTTTGTGAACGCATCATTGAAGATGAACTTGGTGACATCGGTACAGAAGACTTTAAATTAAAAGAATTGCCAACGCCAAAAGAAATTAAAGCTCATCTTGATCAATATGTCATTGGTCAAGATGATGCTAAAGTTTCCCTTGCGGTGGCAGTATATAATCACTACAAACGTCTACAAACAGATAATATGGTAGATGATGTAGAACTACAAAAGTCCAATGTTCTATTTATTGGACCTACAGGTAGTGGTAAAACATTATTGGCTCAAACATTGGCAAAAATGTTAGAGGTTCCATTTGCAATTGCAGATGCAACAAGCTTAACCGAGGCTGGCTATGTAGGGGAAGATGTAGAAAATATTCTATTAAAACTCATTCAAGCCGCCGATTATGATATTGAACGGGCTGAACGCGGTATTATTTACATCGATGAAATCGATAAGATTGCCCGTAAGTCTGAAAATCCTTCCATTACACGTGACGTGTCAGGGGAAGGTGTGCAACAAGCACTTTTAAAAATCTTAGAAGGTACCGTTGCTTCGGTGCCACCTCAAGGTGGTCGTAAGCATCCTAATCAAGAAATGTTACAAATCGATACTACTAATATTCTCTTTATTTGTGGTGGCGCATTTGATGGCATGGATAAGGTTATTACAAAACGTACCGCTAAGAAAACATTAGGTTTTGGTGCTGATGTACAACGTGCTGAAGAACGCGATGTATCTGCGATTCTCAAAGAGGTTGTACCTGAAGATTTATTGAAATTTGGTTTGATTCCTGAATTTATTGGTCGTTTGCCTGTTATGGTAACATTAGACCTATTAGATCGGGATGCATTGGTCCAAATTCTTACAAAACCGAAAAATGCATTGACTAAGCAATATGAAAAAATTCTATCCCTTGATGGTGTAGAATTAACATTTGAAGATGATGCATTAGAAGAAATCGCTGATGAAGCATTACAGCGTAAAACTGGTGCTCGTGGTTTGCGTGCCATTATTGAGAAGGTAATGAAGTATGTTATGTATGAAGTTCCATCTATGGATGATGTGGCAAAATGCATAGTTACCAGAGAAGCCGTAAAGGGCACAGGTGAACCTATACTCAAAAATGAGGCAGACAAAGACATCCAGCTGAAATCGTAATTCGAAGAAACTCATTTCTGTGTAGGAATGAGTTTCTTTTCATAATATAAATCCTTGGAGGACATATGAATTTACTCGAAGTAGGTATTCCTACCGTTCCCCTTAGAGGGATGGTTGTATATCCGAATATCGTGATTCACCTCGATATCGGTCGAGACAAATCCATCAAAGCGGTAGAAGCCGCAATGAACGAAGATCGCATTATGGCAGTAGTATCCCAAAAGGATGATTCTGTAGATGCACCTACCGTTCATGATTTAGCCCAAATGGGTACACTTGTAAAAATTAAACAAATGTTGCGCTTACCAGGTGGTATTGTTCGTGTTCTCGTTGAAGGTATTACTCGTATTCGTGTTATGAACATTACGAGCATGGATCCTTATTATGTAGGGGACTATGAACGTGTAGCATCCATTTTCGAAGATGATGTAGAACTTGAGGCGTATCGTCGTTTAGTACAGTCTAAATTCAATGAATGGGCTGATGAAGCTAAAACAATCACTGAAGAAGGCGTTACACGCGTTATGGAATTGCGTGACCCTTGTGAACTAGCCGATCAAGTAGCATTTATGCTGCCTGTTAATAATGCAAAACGACAAGAGTTACTAGAAGAATTATCTGTTGCAAGACGATTGAACATGATTGTAGGCATTCTTAATATGGAATTACAAATTTCTGATTTGGAAAATTCCATCAACAATCAAGTTCGTCAAGCTATGGAAAAAACACAAAAAGAATATTTCTTGCGTGAAAAAATTCGCGTCATTCATGATGAATTAGGTGATAAGGGCGATCCTGAGGAAGAAGCAGATGAATTAAGAGAACAATTAAAAGCTCTTAATTTGAGCGAAGAGGTTCACAATCGTATCGATAAAGAAATTTCTCGCTATAGCCGCATGCCACAAATGATGCCTGAAGCGACCATTCTCAGAAATTATCTTGACTGGGTATTGAGCTTACCATGGAACGATGTTACCGATGATCGTCTAGATATCAATGAAGCAAAAGATATTTTAGAGGCTGATCATTATGGCTTAGAAAAGGTTAAGAAACGTATCTTAGAATTCTTGGCAGTTCGCAAATTGACAGGTAAGAATAGCGGTTCCATCCTTTGCTTAGTAGGACCTCCTGGTGTTGGTAAAACATCGTTAGCTTCATCTATTGCTAAAGCGATGAATCGTAAATTCGTACGCGCATCCTTAGGTGGTGTTCGCGATGAAGCTGAAATTCGTGGCCATCGTCGTACATACATTGGCGCATTGCCAGGTCGTATGATTCAGGGCATTAAAAATGCAGGTACACGTAATCCTGTATTCTTGCTTGATGAAATCGATAAATTGGCATCCGATTATAAAGGTGATCCATCTTCTGCATTATTAGAAGTGTTGGATCCGGAACAAAATAGTACATTTAGCGATCATTTTATTGAAATTCCATTTGATTTCTCCGATGTATTCTGGATTACTACGGCGAATGTGGCCTCTAATATTCCAGGCCCATTATTAGACCGTATGGAAATTATTGAGCTTTCAAGCTACATGGAAGATGAAAAATTAGAAATCGCTAAGCGCTATTTAGCACCTAAACAAATCGAAAAGAACGGTTTAAAAGATAATAAAATTAAATTATCTGATGCAGTGTTAAAGAAAATTGTATCCGAATATACTCGTGAAGCTGGCGTTCGTACCTTGGAAAAAACTATCGCTAAAGTATGCCGAAAAATGGCTTACCAAGTAGTAGAACAAGATATTGAAACTCCGAAGGTTTCCGTCAAGAATTTACACGAATACTTAGGCGCACCTATCTTTATCGATCAAGAACGTGAAAAGAAACCTCAAGTGGGCTATGTTAACGGACTTGCTTGGACCTCTGTAGGTGGTGTAGTATTACCTTGTGAAGCGACAACAATGGCAGGGACTGGCAAACTAGCACTAACCGGTAGCCTTGGTAAAGTAATGCAAGAATCCGGTCATGCTGCTATGAGCTATATTCGTCATAATGCAAAATCCTTGAAAATCGATGAAGAATTCTATAAAAAGTTAGACATTCACGTTCATCTTCCAGAAGGGGCAACACCAAAGGATGGTCCTTCAGCAGGGATTACGATGACATTAGCAATGGTATCTGCCTTGACGGGACGTAAGGTGCGCGCTGATCTCGCTATGACTGGTGAAATCACATTGCGTGGCCGCGTATTACCAATTGGCGGTCTTAAAGAGAAATTGTTGGCAGCATTGTTATACGGTGTGAAAGAGGTTTTAATTCCAAAAGGTAATGAAAAGGATATTCCTGAATTACCAGATAGTGTAAAAGAAGGTCTTATCATCACACCTGTTAAGACAATGGATGAAGTTTTAGCAAAGGCACTTGTATAATGCAAAAGAAGAAAAAATCCACAAAACATATGGGGCCAAAACCACAATATACAAGAAAAGAAATTAAGGGGCCTCGCATTATAGCAGCAAAATATAATACATCCTGTGTAAAAGCAGATCAATATCCTGAAGGGGATACGGTAGAAGTAGCCTTTTTAGGACGCTCTAATGTGGGCAAATCCTCATTGATTAATTCCTTATGTAATTATCGTGGCCTTGCTCTTGTGAGTGGACAGCCAGGGAAAACAAAGACGATAAACTATTTTGATATTGAATCAAAAGAGGATATTAGTGAAACTGAAGAACGTCGGTATCACTGGTTCTTAGTGGATTTGCCTGGATATGGTTTTGCAAAGACGAATAAAGATAATCGCAATATGTGGTCATCATTTATATCTGATTATATATTGCATTCTGAACGATTAATGTTATTATGCTTGCTTATCGATGGGCGTCATCCAGAGATGCCTATCGATAAAGTGGCGTTTGATTGGCTCGTTGAGGCCGGTGTGCCTCTCCAAATCGTGGTGACGAAGGTAGATAAGCTCAATGCTAAAGAAAAATCAATAAATTTAGCAAAAGTTAAAGCCATGTATCCAACTGATTCTCCACCGATTATGTATAGCTCACTGAAACATACGGGCCGTGAGTTATTGCAGCAACGAATTAATCAAGTACTAGTAGGGGAGGAAGCATGAGTAATTCAAACCAATTAGAGATGATGGAACGCATCGCTCTTGATTTAGAGGGTGTTGAACGTGCTCTTGCGTCATCCTTTAATACAGGGTCTGAAGATTTTAATACACTGATTAGACCTTTATCCGAGGCCGGCGGTAAACGTTTGCGCGCGCAATTATGCTTGCTTATTGCCAATGCGGGTACATCGGTAGAGGCGGAACGTATTAAGATTGCAGAAGCTGTAGAAATGTTACACCTAGCGACGTTGATTCATGATGATGTCTTAGATCAAGCGGAAATACGTCGCGGTGAAGAGACAATTCATAAGCACAAAGGCAATAAGGTTGCCATTTTAAGTGGTGACTATTTATTTGCTAAGGCATTCCGTATCGTATCCGAAATGCCACATATGGAATATTTAAAGATCTTTTCTCATATCATCACCTGTCTTGTGGAAGGTGAATTTATGCAAATGGAAGATGTGTATCGCATTGACCAAGGCATAGATCGATATATGACAAAGACGCAAAAGAAAACAGCCGACTTTATGGAGGGCTGCATGGAACTAGGGGGTCTGTTAGGTGGCTGGTCTAGTGATGAAATTATGTACCTAAAACGATATGGTCATGCGTTGGGGATGGCGTTCCAGATTACCGATGATATTATGGATTATCGCGAAACCTCAGACACGACAGGCAAACCTGTGGGGAATGATCTTCGAGAGGGCTTGTTAACCTATCCATTGCTTAGTATCGTTAATGAAAGCAATCAGAATCAGTTGTTGCAAGATATTAAGAACCTTAATCATGGCGGTAATGAACAAGAGATTATCGATTATGTTATCGCTCAGGGTGGTATAGATAATACATTACGGGTCGCACAACAATATTGTGATGATGCGTTATCTGCATTACAATCTATACGTGATTTTGATGGCAAAGAGTTTTTAGTATTAGCTGTTCAAAACTTAGCAGATAGAAAGGTATAATATGGAGGCCTTCGAACCTAAAGATTTCGAATATCCCATAAAGAAACCTTCATTTGATAGCGTAGTTCGACAAAAGCGTCGGGAACAAGCACAAAAAGCAGAACAAGAGCAATATGCCGTGGTAAATACTGAACAGGAAGAGGATGCTCCAGAGCCGTTATATACGGAGATGGAACAAAAGATGATGGACGAAGCTGCCAATTTATCGTTGGTAGGTCATCTATCAGAACTTCGTAGACGTATTATAATTATGGTTGTTGCTATTATCATAGGAACGGGCATTGCCTATTATTATGTAGACGTATTATTAGATATTTTATTGGCCCCTGCAGGCAAATTGTATTACATGCGACCTACGGAAGCCTTCTTTACATATATGAAGGTATCCATCGTAGGCGGCATAATTTTGGCATCGCCTATCATACTGCATCAAATATGGCTCTTTGTGAAACCAGCATTGACAGTTCGCGAGAAACATCTATCAAACTGGATTTTACCAGTAGCCTTTTTGTTGTTTGTAACAGGTATTTTCTTTTCCTATATCTTAGTATTGCCTGCTGCGGTTAAGTTCTTTATGGGCTTTGCCACCGATGAATTGCAACCGATGTTTTCCATTGGTCAATATATGGACTTTGTATTGGCCTTTGTACTACCGTTCGGCTTTATATTCGAACTGCCATTGGTCATTATCATTATGGGATATTTTAATTTAATTACATCCCAATTCTTAAAAAAGAAACGCAAAATATTTATTTTGCTTTCCTTTATTATAGGTGCAGTAATTTCACCTACACCGGATATGTTCTCACAAACCATGATTGCATTGCCGATGATATTATTATATGAAACTAGCCTCTTTGTGTTAGCTAAAGTGATGAAACGATAAGTACTTACTTTCAGGAGGAACGATGAAAACCTACGAAAATTTAACCACCTACAATCCTGGTGAAATCGAAAGTAAATGGTATTCCTATTGGGAAAACCAAGGTTACTTTCATGAAGAAGTAGACACTGACAAGGAACCATTTAGCATTGTATTACCACCTCCAAATGTAACAGGTATGTTGCATATGGGGCATGCGCTAGATAATACATTACAAGATATCTTGATTCGTTTTAAACGTATGCAAGGTTACAATGTATTATGGATGCCTGGTACAGACCATGCTGGTATTGCTACACAAATCAAGGTAGAAGAAATGCTCGCTAAAGAAGAGGGCAAATCTCGCTATGATTTAGGTCGTGAAAAATTCGTAGAACGCGTTTGGAAATGGAAGAAAGAATATGGCGATACCATTGTTAAACAAATTCGCAGCTTAGGTGCATCCTGTGACTGGAGCCGTGAACGTTTTACATTGGATGAAGGATACTATTATGCAGTACGTGAAGTATTTGTAAGCCTTTATGAAAAAGGTTTGATCTATCGTGGTGAACGCATCATCAACTGGTGCCCTCGTTGTGCAACAGCGTTGTCTGATGTGGAGGTAGAACACGAAGATGAACACGGTCATTTATGGCATATTAAATACCCTGTAAAAGGTGAAGAAGGTCGTTTTGTTATCGTTGCGACAACACGTCCTGAAACAATGTTCGGCGACGTAGCGGTAGCAGTAAATCCTGAAGACGACCGTTATAAAGATTTAATTGGTAAAACATTAATTTTGCCATTTGTTAATCGTGAAATTCCTGTTATTGCTGATGACTATGTAGATGCAAGCTTTGGTACAGGTTGTGTAAAAATTACACCAGCCCATGACCCTAACGACTTTGAAATGGGTCAACGTCACAACTTAGAATCCATCGTTGTTATGAACAATGATGCGACAATGAACGAAGGTGCTGGTAAATTTAACGGCATGACACGCGAAGAAGCGCGTAAACAAGTGGTAGCTGAGCTTGATGAATTAGGATTGCTAGAAAAAATCGAAGATCATGACCATGCGGTTGGCCATTGTTCCCGTTGTAAAACAATTATTGAACCAATGGTTTCTAAACAATGGTTCGTAGATATGAAACCTCTTGCAGAGCCAGCATTGAAGGTTGTAAAAGATGGTGAAGTTCAATTCGTTCCTGAACGTTTTACTAAAACATATGTAAATTGGCTCGAAAACATCCGCGACTGGACGATTTCTCGTCAATTATGGTGGGGCCATCGTATTCCAGCATGGTATTGTGATGACTGTGGTGAAACGATTGTTAGCCGTGAAGACATTACAGAATGCCCTCATTGTCATGGACATGTAACACAAGATCCAGATGTGCTTGATACATGGTTTAGTTCTGGTTTATGGCCATTTGCTACCATGGGTTGGCCTAAAGATACAGCAGAGCTTAAACAATGGTATCCAACAAGTGTACTCGTAACTGGTTATGATATTATCTTCTTCTGGGTTGCTCGTATGATTTTCATGGCTCTTGAGTTTGAACATGAAATTCCATTCAAACATGTATTTATTCATGGTCTTGTACGTGATAGCCAAGGCCGCAAGATGAGTAAATCCTTAGGCAATGGTATTAATCCATTAGATGTAATCGGCGAATATGGTGCTGATGCATTGCGCTTTACACTTGTAACAGGTAATACACCGGGCAATGATATGCGTTTCTATATGGAACGTGTGGAAGCAAACCGCAACTTTGCAAATAAAATTTGGAATGCTTCTAAATTCGTTCTCATGAATTTGACGAATTATGATGAAAGTTTCGTTCCTACTGAGGCTGATTTAACATTGGCGGACAAATGGATTGTTGAAAAATACAATGAAACCGTAGCAAGTATTACTGCAAATCTTGATAAATTTGAGCTTGGTGAAGCGGCTAGCTCCGTATATGATTTCATTTGGAATACCTATTGCGACTGGTACATTGAACTTGCAAAACCTCGTTTGTATAGCGATGCTAATGAACGCGATCGTCGCACTGTACAATATTTGCTTGTAACAATCTTGCGTCATATGCTTGAATTGTTGCATCCATTTATGCCATTTGTTACAGAACATATTTGGCAACACTTGCCTCATGAAGGTGAAAGCATTGTGATTGCTAAATGGCCAGAAGCATTAGCTTTCACAAATCTTACAGAGGCTGCACGTCAAATGGAAATCATGATGGATGCTATTAAAGGTATTCGTAACATGCGCGCCGAAATGAATGTACCTTTGGGCAAAAAAGCCGAAGTTATCGTAGCACCGACTGATGTGTCTATTGCTGAGGCCGTTGCAGAGCATAGCGATTATTTCGTAACACTTGCATGGGCTGAAAAGGTAACTATTCTAGGTGCTGATGATCCAAAACCTGAAAATGCAACCGTAACTGTTGTAAATGGTATGGAAGTATATCTTCTCTTGAAGGATCTTATCGATGCAGATAAAGAAAAAGAACGTATCGAAAAAGAAAAAGGTCAAATGCAAAAAGAAATTGCACGATTAGAAGGTAAATTGAGCAATCAAGGTTTCCTTGCAAAAGCACCAGAAGCAGTTGTAGCAAAAGAAAAAGAAAAACTAGAAGAATATAAACAAAAACAACAAGCGTTGTTAGAACGTGAAGAATTCTTAAAAACCTTATAGGAGGTTTATATGACATACGAAGAAGCCTTAACGTATTTAGAAGATACTTCATCCTTTGGCATAAAACCGGGGTTAGAGCGTATTCGTGCATTATTGCAAGCGTTGGGGAATCCTGAACGAGATTATAAAATCATTCATGTTACGGGTACAAATGGTAAAGGTTCTGTAACAACCTATATTTCGTATGCTCTATTTACCAGTGGATTACGGGTGGGGCGATTTACATCGCCTCACCTTGAATCTTATACGGAGCGTATAGAAATTAATGATGTTCAAATTAGCAAAGACGCTTTTGGCAATTTGATCGATTGTGTTCGACAAGGCGTAGATAAGATTATTGCTGATGGGGTAGAGCCACCTACGCAATTTGAAATTCTAACGGCCGCAGCATTCCTATTCTTTAAAGAACAAGGTGTAGACTATGCTGTTGTAGAAGCTGGCTTGGGTGGATTACTGGATTCAACGAATGTTGTGACACCAGTGGTTTCCGTTATTACTAATGTTACCCTTGATCATCAAGCGTATTGTGGCAATACGGTTGAAGAGATTGCCAAGCATAAGGCGGGCATTATAAAAGAAGGTGTTCCTGTTGTAACGGCGGCTCAAGAAGGACCATTAAAGGTCATTGAAGAGACAGCTGAAGAAAAACATGCACCATTATATGTGTTTAACAAAAAGTTTGGTATCGATAGCCGTAGTGTAGTGCCTGGTGGGCAATTGATTACGGTCAGTGCTATTGGCGCACCGCCTGCTATGTTATTTACAACGATGGCTGGGATTCATCAATCTGTCAATTTGGCTTGTGCATTACAAGCTGTACGCCTAGTTATGGAACATGATGATGCTATTAGTGAAGAAACAATGCGCGAAGGCTTTGCCCGTGCCACTTGGGCTGGTCGTTTTGAGATTAAAAAAACGTTGGATCGAACATTTATATTTGATGGTGCCCACAATGCAGCCGGCGCAGAATCTTTCGGTATGACTTACCATGAATTATTTGGAGATACGCCAAAAACAATGGTGATGGCTATTTTGTCAGATAAGGATGAAATGGGTATTATTCATGAAGTTGTAAAACCAAAAGATACAGTCATTGCAGTGGCTGCACCAACACCACGTACAGAGGTGCCAGAGAAATTGGTAGAAACCGTTCGGCAATGTGTGAAAGGGGTAGTGGCACAGACAGAAGGTTCTGTGAGCAGTGCTCTTGATTTAGCATTACAATCGACACAAGATGGAGATATCATTGTTGTGTGTGGATCGTTATATATTCTTGGCGAAGCTCGCGGTTGGTTACAGAACCGTATGAGCCACTAGGTAATCGTTATGGAACACTCATTATTTCCAACGGAAACAAAGTTGAAGTTTTATATTGAACGACTCATTTATGGTGTGGCTATTGCCATGCCTCTACAACCGATGGTAGGGGATGTGCTCTTGTGGTTGGCCGTTGGGCTTGCCATTGTCGATTTAATACGAAGTCGTAGTCTTAGCTTTCCTACGGGATGGCTATCGTGGACTGTTATGTTTTTCGTCCTTTGGACGGGCGTATCAGCTGCCCTTTCCGATAATGCGCAATGGGCTTTGACAAGTTGGTTTTATCAGATTGTGGCCGGTGGCGGTATTTATTATTTAGTACGTACCTATATTAGTACGCCAAAACAGTGGCGTTATTTTCTTCAATGTACATTGGGAACGGCGATTCTCGTTTGTTGCATTGGTGCTTATGAATATATTTTTATTCCTAATCATCATATAAAGGAATGGGTTGATGCCATCCAATTTCCAAAATTAATGCGACGCATGTCGTCAACATTGACAAATCCCAATCTGTTGGGCGCTTACTTGTTGATGATTCTAAGCGTTAGTATTAGCTATTTATTGGTTTACTGGAAGGGCTTATCCGATAAAATCTTATCGGAGGAATATAAGAAACAAATCTACATGATGATTCCCATAGCATTAATACTTTTTGTTACCATGCTATTAACATATTCACGTGGCATATGGATCAGTTTTGGTGCCATGATTATTTACTGGGGAATTTTTGTAGAACGTCGTTTATTATTATCCTTGTTAGCAATCCCCATTATTCTATATTTTTATGATGGAGAAATTGCTACTCGTCTTTGGTCTATATTCCAAGGTCATGATACATCGGCTGATTTACGATGGGCCTTGTGGGATAGCACGATGTACATTGTTCGTGAAAATCCTGTGTGGGGGATTGGGTGGAATACATTTTACTTAGTATATCCAGAATATAATTATTATATTCAAGGTCCTAATGTATTGATGTATCACGCTCATAATTTATACCTTAATATGTTGGCTGAAATAGGCATACCAGGACTTATCTCCTTTATAACTGTATTAATAGGTCATGTGGTTACCTCTATACGTCTAAAAGGTGATGTGTTCCGTAAGGCTGCCTCCATCGGTGTCGGTGCTTTAGCAGTTGGTGTTCTTGTGAGCGGTTTGTCCGATTTTGAATTATATAGTCACCAAGTAACGATTACATTCTGGTTATTACTAGGATGGGTAGGTGCTTTTGTGAAAGTTCAACAAAATCAGACTAAAATCAATCATAATTAAAACGCATCGAAAAAAATCGAAATTGTTGTGTTATGTATAATAAGAATTAGAATAAGAGTGAATTGAAGAGAATCTATATATTGTATAGAAATTCTTCGATTCACTCTTTTTTAACTATATATATGAAATTATAAAAATATATCTATAATTCCTGAGAGTTATAACGATGTGAATTTAATTTATCCTAAAAATGGAAAATCCATGACTTTTAGTCATAATGACCCATAAATATGTGACAAAAAATACATTTTATGCATATAAGTTGACAATGCGATTGTAAAAGCATACGATGAAGTTGGTTTAAGGAACGGTTTAGACCAAGAGATTGATCAACTGTCGTTTAACAAGGTGATTTTAAGGAGATGGTACGATGATAGACATCAAAGATCGCATTAAAAATGCGGCCCTCCAAGGCAAAATTGTCACAGCTTATGAAGCAGCTCAAATGATTAACCACAATGATAAAGTTGGTATTTCCGGCTTTACTCCATCTGGTTATGCAAAAGCTGTACCATTGGCTTTGGCTGAACGAATGGAAAAAGAACCATTCAAAATTGATTTATGGACAGGTGCTTCCGTAGGTGATGAAGCCGACGGTGCATTAACACGTGCACATGGTATTAACCGTCGTTTCCCTTATCAAACAAATGGGGATACACGCAAAGCTTTAAATAGCGGCGACATCAAATACATTGATATGCACTTAAGTACAATGGCGCAAAATGTACGCTATGGTTTCTTTGGTGATTTAGACGTAGCTATCGTAGAAGTTTGTCAAATCAATGAAGATGGCTCTTTAGTACCTACAACATCTGTTGGTAACTCTCCAACATTTGTTAGCCAAGCTAAAAAAGTTATCGTAGAAGTAAACGTATCTCAACCATTATCTTTGGTTGGTATGCATGATATCTACGAACCACTTGATCCACCATATCGCAAACCAATTCCATTGGAACATGCTGGTGATCGTATTGGTACTGATGCAATTCCTTGTGACCCAGACAAAATCATTGCAGTAGTTCCTTGTGATGTTCCTGATACTACAAGACCTTTGGCACCTATTGATGATGATGCAAAAGCAATGAGTCAACACCTTATCAAATTCTTTGAACAAGAAATCGGTGAAGGTCGTTTACCTGAAAACTTGCTTCCATTGCAATCTGGCGTAGGTTCTGTAGCAAATGCGGTAATCAGCGGATTGGCTCAAGGCCCATTCAAAGATTTGTCCATTTATACAGAAGTAATCCAAGATGGTATGTTTGACTTAATCGATGCAGGTAAAGTAACTGTATGTTCCGGTACTGCATTAAGTCCTTCTCCAGATGGGTTGAAACGTTTCTACAACAACATCGACGAATATCGTAAAAAGATTATTCTTCGTCCACAAGAAATTTCCAACAACCCTGGTATTGCTCGCCGTATTGGTGTCATTGCCATGAATACCGCTATCGAATTTGATATTTTTGGCAATGTAAACTCTACTCATATTATGGGTAGTAAAATGATGAACGGTATTGGCGGATCTGGTGACTTTGCACGTAGTGCATACCTCACTATTTTCTGTACTAATTCCGTTGCAAAAGGTGGCGACATCAGTTCTATCGTTCCATATGTATCTCATGTGGATCACCCAGAACATGACACTATGATTTTCTGTACAGAACAAGGTGTTGCTGACTGCCGTGGTTTGAGCCCAGTGGAAAGAGCTCGTTTGATCATTGAAAAATGTGCTCACCCAGACTACAAACCAATGTTAACTGAATACCTCGAAAAAGCACTCGCTGCAACTAAGAATGCCCATACACCAATGTTGCTCGACGAAGCTCTTTCTTGGCATAAACGCTTCACAGAAACTGGAAGCATGAAAAAATAACCTGTTTTTTTAGGAGGATGATGAAAACATGGCTTACGAAAACCTTAAAGCCCAAATTGCTGAGTACAATAAACTTTGTGACGAAAAGTGTGTAAAAACTCCAGAACGTCAAAACTTGAAATACAACCGCGTGTATACACCAGTTGATATTGAAGGCTTTGATTATGAACGTGATTTGGGTATGCCTGGTGAATATCCATATACTCGTGGCGTACAACCTACAATGTACCGTGGTCGTTTCTGGACTATGCGTATGTATGCTGGTTTCGCGACAGCTGAAGAATCTAACAAACGTTACCGTTACCTTATCGAATCCGGTGCAACTGGTCTTTCCTGTGCATTCGACTTACCTACACAAATCGGTTATGACTCTGATGACGTTATGGCTGAAGGCGAAGTTGGTAAAGTAGGTGTAGCGATTGACTCCTTGGCAGATATGGAAATCTTGTTCAACGGCATCGACCTTGGCAAAGTATCCACTTCCATGACAATCAACGCTCCAGCATCCGTTTTGTTGGCAATGTATATCGCAGTAGCTGAAAAACAAGGCGTACCTTCCACAGAATTGAAAGGTACAATTCAAAATGATATTTTGAAAGAATACGCAGCTCGTGGTACTTACATTTTCCCTCCAAAACCATCCATGCGTTTGATCACTAATATCTTTGAATATTGCTCTCAATACGTTCCAAAATGGAATACAATTTCCATTTCCGGTTACCATATCCGTGAAGCAGGTTCCACAGCAGCACAAGAAATCGCATTTACAATTGCTGATGGTATCGCATATGTAGAAGCAGCTTTGAAAGCTGGTCTTGATGTTGATACATTCGCTGGTCGTCTTTCCTTCTTCTGGAATGCTCATAACAATGTACTTGAAGAAGTTGCTAAATTCCGCGCATCCCGTCGTTTATGGGCAACTATCATGAAAGAACGTTTTGGTGCTAAAAAACCAAAATCCATGATGCTTCGTGTACATACTCAAACAGCTGGTTCCATGTTGACTGCACAACAAGTTGATAACAACATCGTTCGTGTTGCTCTTCAAACTGCAGCTGCTGTAATGGGCGGTACTCAATCCTTACATACAAACTCCCGTGACGAAGCATTGGCTCTTCCTACAGAAGCATCTGTACAAGTAGCTCTTCGTACACAACAAATCGTGGCTTACGAATCTGGTTTAGCAGACGTAGTTGACCCATTGGGCGGTTCCTACTATGTAGAAGCTATGACTAACGCTATCTATGACGAAGCTATGGCTTACATCAAGAAAATTGATGAAATGGGCGGCGCTGTAGTAGCAATCGAAAAAGGCTACATCCAAAAAGAAATCCAAGAATCCGCTTACAAATGGCAAATGGAAGTTGAATCTGGCTTGCGCACAATCGTTGGCGTAAACAAATTCCAAGTTGAAGAAGAAGCTCCAAAAGACTTGCTTCGCGTAGACGCTTCCGTAGGTGTAAACCAATCTAAGAAAACTCAAGCAGTTCGCGCTAACCGCGATCAAGCAGCAGTTGACAAAGCTTTAGCTGATTTGAAAGCTGGCGCAGCTGACGAAAACGTTAACTTGATGCCATTAATTCTTGCAGCAGTTAAAACATATGCTACTTTGGGTGAAATTTGTAATGTATTGCGCGAAGTATTCGGTGAATACCAAGCTCATTCCACATTATAATATCGGCTAATTTCGGAGGTAATTATCATGGCAGAAAAACGTATTAGAGTAATCGTAGCAAAACCAGGTCTTGATGGTCATGACCGTGGTGCAAAAGTTGTAGCACGCGCACTTCGCGATGCTGGTTTCGAAGTAATCTACACAGGTCTTCGTCAAACTCCAGAACAAATCGTAGAAGCAGCACTTTCTGAAGACGTTAATGTAGTTGCATTATCCCTTCTTTCCGGCGCTCACAACACATTGTTCCCTAAAATTGTTGAACTTTTGAAAGAAAAAGGCATGGGCGATGTATTAGTAATCGGCGGTGGCGTTATTCCTGATGCTGATATCCCTGGCTTGAAAAAAGCTGGCGTAGCAGCTGTATTCACACCTGGTACTCCAACTGGTGATATCGTAGACTTCATCAAGGAAAACGTAAAATAATTAACTGGGCAAGAGAGGGGCTCAACTGGAATGGTTGGCTCCCCTCTATTCCCATATTCTAAGATAGGTGGTGAGGCGAATGGATTTAGTTAAAGGCCTCTTTGAAGGCTCAAGACTAGCCTTAGCACGGTCCATCACTGCTGTAGAAAACGAGTATGAAAATGCCATCGATATTATGAAGGCAATTTACCCTAAAACGGGTAATGCACGTATTCTCGGTATAACTGGTGCCCCTGGTGCTGGTAAAAGTACTTTGACAGATAAGGTTGTTAAACATTATCTAGATCAAGGTAAAAAAATCGGCATCGTTGCCATCGACCCAACTAGCCCATTCTCTGGTGGTGCTATCTTGGGGGACCGTATTAGAATGAATGATTTAACATTAAATGAAAATGTATTCATTCGAAGCATGGGGACACGTGGTAGTCTTGGTGGTTTATCCAAAAAGACTGCAGACGTTGTAAAATTAATGGATGCCTTTGGCATGGATTTGATTATCATTGAAACAGTAGGTGTAGGTCAATCTGAAGTAGATATCGTAAAAAATGCAGATACTACATTGGTTGTTCTTGTTCCTGGTCTCGGTGATGATATCCAAGCTATTAAAGCGGGTATTCTTGAAATCGGCGATGTATTTGCTATCAATAAAGCTGACCGAGATGGTTGCGATCGTTTGAATGTTGAAATTGAAATGATGCTTGACCTAGATTCTCGTGAAGTAAAATGGCGCCCACCAATTAAGCGCACAATTGCTAGTAAAGACCAAGGCGTAGATGAACTTATCGAAGCCTTAGATGAACATTTTGAGTATCTTGAAGATTCCGGTGAATTGGAATCTCGTCGGGCAGAACGTACTCGCGATGAAATCATCGCAATGATTAATGAACAAATTGGTCGTTATGTAGCTGATAAAATCATTACAAGCGACGAATTTAATAGCCAAGTGGCAGCTGTCAATGAACGTACAAACGATCCATATACAGTTGTTAACGGCGTAATGACAAACGTGCTAAAGTAGACGGCGACTACATAGCATTAGAGATTTAGCCTTATAAAGGAGATAATCGAAATGGCTTTTAAAGTATTACAAGTGGATCACATCGGTATTGGTGTTAATGATTTAGCAGCAACTAAAGAATTTTACAAAAATGCTTTGGGAATTCAACATCTTCCTGAAGATGAAGTAGTAGAAGAACAAAAAGTAAAAGTATCCTTCTTCCCATGCGGCGATGCTGAATTAGAATTCTTGGAAACTACTACTCCAGACGGCCCTATCGGTAAATTCATCGAAAAAAATGGCGGTCGTGATGGTATCCAACACGTTGCTTTGCGTGTAGATAATATTGAAAATGCTATTGCTGATCTTATGGCGAAAGGTATTCGTATGATTGACGAAAAACCTCGTTATGGTGCTGGCGGTTCCTCTATTGCATTCGTTCATCCTAAAGCTACAGGTGGCGTATTACTTGAACTTTGCCAACGAATGAAATAAAATATTATTGTAACAAGTTTTTATGGAGGTGCTGACATGCAAACAGTGCAAGAAAAAATTGAGTTGTTGCACGAAAAACTAGCAAAAGTTAAAGCTGGTGGCGGTGAAAAACGCGTTGAGAAACAACATTCTCAAGGTAAAATGACTGCTCGTGAACGTTTGGCTAAATTATTCGATGACAACTCTTTTGTTGAACTTGATCAATTCGTTAAACATCGTTGTGTTAACTTCGGTCAAGACAAAAAAGAATTACCAGGCGAAGGTGTAGTAACTGGTTATGGTACTATCGATGGTCGTTTGGTATATGCATTCGCACAAGACTTCACTGTAGAAGGTGGTTCTCTTGGTGAAATGCACGCTGCTAAAATCGTTAAAGTACAACGTTTAGCAATGAAAATGGGTGCTCCTATCGTTGGTATCAATGATTCCGGCGGGGCTCGTATTCAAGAAGCTGTAGATGCTCTTGCTGGTTACGGTAAAATTTTCTTTGAAAATACAAATGCATCTGGCGTTATTCCACAAATTTCCGTAATCATGGGACCATGTGCAGGCGGTGCTGTATATTCTCCAGCATTGACTGACTTCATCTACATGGTTAAAAACACATCTCAAATGTTCATCACTGGTCCTGCAGTTATTAAATCTGTAACTGGTGAAGAAGTAACAGCTGAAGATCTTGGTGGTGCAATGGCTCACAACTCTGTGTCTGGTGTTGCTCACTTCGCAGCTGAAAATGAAGATGATTGCATCGCTCAAATCCGCTACTTGTTAGGTTTCTTACCTTCTAACAACATGGAAGATGCTCCATTGGTAGATACAGGTGATGACCCAACTCGTGAAGATGAAGGCTTAAACAGCTTGTTACCTGATAACAGCAACATGCCTTACGACATGAAAGATGTTATCGCAGCTACTGTAGATAATGGCGAATACTATGAAGTACAACCATTCTATGCTACAAACATCATTACATGCTTCGCACGTTTTGATGGACAATCTGTTGGTATCATTGCTAACCAACCTAAAGTAATGGCTGGTTGCTTGGACATCAACGCATCTGACAAATCTTCTCGTTTTATCCGTTTCTGTGATGCTTTCAATATTCCAATCGTTAACTTCGTTGACGTTCCTGGTTTCTTGCCTGGCACAAATCAAGAATGGGGCGGTATCATTCGTCATGGTGCTAAAATGTTGTATGCTTACTCTGAAGCAACAGTACCAAAAATTACTGTTATCACTCGTAAAGCATATGGTGGTTCTTACCTCGCTATGTGTTCCCAAGATTTGGGCGCCGATCAAGTATACGCTTGGCCTACATCCGAAATCGCTGTAATGGGTCCTGCTGGTGCTGCTAACATTATCTTCAAAAAAGATGAAGATAAAGACGCTAAAACAGCTAAATACGTAGAAGAGTTCGCAACTCCTTACAAAGCTGCAGAACGTGGCTTCGTAGATGTTGTAATCGAACCAAAACAAACTCGTCCAGCTGTTATCAACGCGTTGGCTATGCTTGCAAGTAAACGTGAAAACCGTGCTCCAAAGAAACATGGTAATATTCCATTATAATTCGATTCGGTAATCATATCATCGAATTTGGGAGATACCTTTCTTTACTTATTTTTTAGAAAGGGGAATGATTATGGAAGGACAAGCAGTTACTACCAATCCCTGGTTAATCATGGCCATTAATATGACAGTTGTATTTGTTGTGTTGATTCTTTTAGGCATTTTGATGACAATCGTTCATTTGATTGACCCTACGAAAAAGAAAAAAGAAGCACCGGCAAGTGCTCCTGTTGCAGCTCCTGCAGCTACTCCAGTGGCTACACCAAGTGCATCTGCTCAAAATGAGGATGAAGTAGTAGCAGCTATCGTGGGTGCCATTGTGGCGATGGGGTATTCATCTGAACAAATTGCATCTATTCGACCTACAGCAACCAGTGCTAAATGGCGCTTGGAAGGTCGTTTAAGCGGTAGAAATTAATATTTTTTAGGAGGCATTTGTCATGAGCAATGCTACAAAAGCTAACGGTAAAGCTCCATCTCAAGATGTAGTAGCAGTTATCGTTGGCGCATTAGCGGCAATGGGTTATTCCGCTGATCAAATCGCGCATATCCGTCCAATCGTAAGCTACAATTGGAAAATGGAAGGTCGCTTACGCGGTAATCGATAAGATTAACGCTTTTAGGTAATCGATAGGATTATCAGAATTATATGTGTAAATGAAATTTAATTATTGTGTAGATATACACATTTGGAGGAATTTAAGATGAAAAAATTCAACGTTACAGTAAATGGCACAGCATATGATGTAGAAGTTAATGAAGTAAAAGCTGCAGCTCCTGCAGCAGCTCCTAAAGCAGCACCAGCAGCAGCTCCTAAAGCAGCTCCTGCACCAGCTCCAGCTCCAGCTGCAGCAGCAGCTCCAGTTCCAGCAGGTGCTGAAACTGTAAAAGCTCCAATGCCTGGTAAAATCCTATCTGTAGCAGTATCCGCTGGTCAAGCAGTTAAAAAAGGCGAAACTTTGTTGATCCTTGAAGCTATGAAAATGCAAAACGAAATCGCAGCTCCTCATGATGCTGTAGTTGCAGAAGTTCGCGTAGCTGCTAACCAAACTGTATCCACTGGCGATGACATGGTTGTTCTTGGCTAATACCGAGTGTTGTCTTATGGCGCGGCTGCGCCGCGTCATATAACAACTTTATATTTGTGAAAGGGGAACGCATATGGAGGCTTTTGCTGTTGCGATTCAATCCGTTATTAATGATAGCGGGTTCCTCGCATTTACAACAGGCAATGCTATTATGATTCTTGTAGGTTTGATCCTATTGTATTTGGCATTTGCTAAAGAGTTTGAACCTTTATTGTTGGGTCCGATTGCGTTTGGTTGTGTACTTGCTAATATTCCTCGTAATGGTTTCGAAGAAGGCGTTATGGCACTTATTAGCGCAGGTATCTCCCAAGAAATCTTCCCACCTTTAATTTTCCTTGGTGTAGGTGCAATGACTGACTTTGGTCCACTCATTGCTAATCCTAAAACATTGTTGTTAGGTGCTGCTGCTCAAATCGGCGTATTCGTTGCGTTAGGTGGCGCAATGATGCTTGGCTTCACAGCTCAAGAAGCAGCTGCTATCGGTATCATCGGTGGTGCTGACGGTCCTACATCCATTTACTTAGCTACTAAGCTAGCTCCTCATTTATTAGGTGCTATCGCGGTTGCCGCATATTCCTATATGTCCTTGGTACCGTTGATTCAACCACCTGTAATGAAATTATTCACTACGCAAAAAGAACGCGAAATTGTAATGGAACAATTGCGTGATGTTACACGTTTTGAAAAAATCGTATTCCCAATTATTAGTACCATCTTCATTTCCTTATTGCTTCCTTCCATTACATCTCTTTTAGGTATGTTGATGTTAGGTAACTTGTTCCGTGAATCTGGCGTAACTGATCGTTTGTCCGATACATCTCAAAATGCGTTGATCAATACTGTTACTATCTTCTTGGCAACTGGTACTGGTTTAACAATGAGTGCGGAACACTTCTTAAGCGTGCAAACACTCCTTATCATTTGCTTAGGTTTGGTTGCATTCATCGGTGGTACAGCTGGTGGCGTATTATTTGGTAAGTTGATGAACTTAGTAGATGGTGGTAAAACAAATCCACTTATTGGTTCTGCTGGTGTATCCGCGGTTCCAATGGCGGCTCGCGTATCTCAAGTTGTAGGTGCGAAAGCTAACCCAGGTAACTTCTTGCTCATGCATGCTATGGGTCCGAACGTAGCTGGCGTTATTGGTACAGCAGTAGCAGCAGGTACAATGCTTGCTATGTTGTCTAGCCACTAATAGTTTAATAATTATTCACCAAGGTGTGCCAAATTTGGTACACCTATTGGTGAATATAAAAACCCTATAAATCTATGTATTCATGCATAAATAGGGTATACTTGCAATAAATGCTTTTCAGATTGGTCATTAGGTGATACAAGCATTCACACAATAACCTTCTAGTGCTTTAAATTTAGTAGAGGTGGTCACTTGTTATCAATTGAATTAAAAATACTGATTTGTTTTATCTGGGCATTTATTGTATTTTTTATTACGGCACTGATTATCGGTGTTGAAGGCAAAGCTAAATGGTTTCAACGAAGAACTAAATATACTTGGTTTAATCGCCGAGGATTTTTAGGCGAAACCTTATTCTTTGGGTATCCTAAAACAAGAGAGGGATATGGGATCACTTTTTTGATGGCTTCCGCCATTGGTATCGTAGGTTATATTTTATACCTCTTATAACTATATCAGTGCATTTCTCTGAAGGGAGATGATGATGTATGGGTACTGCAGAACAAACCTTAATCGTCCTCGCAGTCATGGCTGTTTTATTTGTTACGGAAATTATTCCTTTAGCTATTACTTCTTTAGGCGGTGCAATTGCTCTTGGCCTTATGGGTATTATTACTCCTAAGGTTGTATTCTCTGGTTTATCTGATAGTACAGTTGTGTTGTTTGCTGGCATGTTCGTTGTTGGTGCAGCATTGTTCTACACTGGTTTGGCCCAAAAAATTGGGGAAACAGTAGTATCTCATGCTGGTACTAGCGAAAATGGCTTAATGCTAGCAATCATGGTTGTTACAGCAACTATGTCCGCATTCTTATCTAACACTGGTACTACAGCTGCATTACTTCCAGTAGTTGTTGGTATCTGTGCTGTTGCTAAGATTCCTGCATCTCGCCAATTGATGCCTTTAGCATTTGCTGCAGGTATCGGTGGTATCATTACAATGGTTGGTACACCACCAAACATTATTGTAAGTGGTACATTGACTAAATTTGGTGAACAACCATTTGGTTTCTTCGAATTTGCTTGGATCGGTATTCCTTTAACTGTCGCAACTATCGCATTCATGATGCTTATTGGTAAACATTTATTACCTAAGCATGAAATTCAAGATGCTGGCGACGTTGAACAAGAAGTAGCTGCTGAAGATATTTCTAACGATCCTAAGAAACAATTATTCTCTGGTCTTATTCTTTTAGGTGTAATTATTGCTATGATTTTAGGTGATTTCCTAAAAGATTATGGTATCAACTTACCATTGAGCATGGTTGCAGTTATTGGCGCAATGCTTTGCGTATTAACTGGTTGCTTAAACGAAAAACAAGCTTATACATCCATTGACTGGGTAACAATCTTCTTATTTGCTGGTATGATGCCAGTTGCCACTGCACTAGATCAATCTGGTGCAGGCAAAATGATTGCTAATGCAGTAATCGGTGTTATGGGTTCTGACCCTAGCCCTTACTTTGCAACAGCAGTATTATTCGCATTGTCTTGTGTTATGACTCAATTTATGTCTAACACAGCATCTTGTGCATTGTTGGCTCCTATCGGTATCTCCATTGCTCAAGGTATGGGCGCTGACCCTCATGCTGTATTGATGGCTATCGGCGTTGCTGCATCTTGTGCATTCGGTACACCTGTAGGTACACCTCCAAATACATTAGTACTTGGCCCTGGTCAATACAAATTTACTGATTATGTAAAAGCTGGCGTTCCATTGATTTTAGTTTGCTTCGTAGTAAGCTTAATTATTATCCCAATGGTATGGCCATTCTTCCCTGGTAAATAATAGGGAACAGGTTACTCTACTATAAAGCACATACGAGGTCGAATCGAAAGATTCGGCCTCGTTTTTTATGATTTTAGCCTATATGATATTAATATAGATTACATATAAGTGTAATCAAAAGCAATATGAATTAAACTAATTTGCATGATTAATTTTACACAATTGACTACATCGAAAAAAATATGATATAGTATATTGTGTAAGATATAATAATGTAATGTTTAATATGGAGGTCATCTATGACAAAAGAAAGATTTAACATGTTAGTTGGTTCTATTGGTGCATTTATTGGTGTATTTGTATTTTTAGCCTATATCCCACAAATAATTGCTAATCTTCATGGTCAACCTAGTCAACCATGGCAACCATTATTTGCAGCAGTATCCTGTTTGATCTGGGTATTATATGGTTGGACAAAATCACCTAAACGTGATTATATTTTAATCGTACCAAACCTTGCAGGCGTTATTTTAGGTACACTAACATTCTTAACATCTTTCTAAGTGCTATAAGAAAAAAATAGTATTATTGTTATATAGTGAATAATAGTAAAGATATTACTTTACTTTATAAATATAAATGAGGTCGAATCGTATGATTCGGCCTTTTTTAGAGTGAAGTTTATATGTTAGATTGAAATATAGATAAGCGTTAAATCTGTTGTAATAAAAAAATAGTTTTTATGATAATAAATATTGATAATTGAATTCCTAGTATATTACTACGTATTTTGATAAAAATGATAATTGGTGCATTCTCAATTATTGAAAGATATATTTGAATATATAAATGAAAAGAAATATCAAAATCATGATAAACATAGACTTTATATGATAAAAAGGAACAATTGTTATGCAAAATAATATACAAAATTTTATCATTTTCGTTTGACTTTCAATTATTATTGTGTGATAATGAGAACAGAAGTTAAGGCAAGTGCCTTTTTAAATGATAATAATAAGTTTTCTTTTATAATGTTCCTATGGAGGTTTATCATGAGAGTTATTGCTGATGGTTGCATTAAATGTGGTTCTTGCGCATCTGTTTGCCCAGTTGCTGCTATTTCTGAAGGCGAAACTAAATACGAAATCAACGATACTTGCATCGACTGCGGTTCTTGCGAATCCGTTTGCCCAGTATCTGTAATTTCCGCTGAGTAATCACAAATAAAATACGCCCCTCATTGAGGGGCTTTTTATTTTGCCTAAAATCATGTAACTTAGTATAATAGGACTATTAAGATATATATTATTAAAAGGGAGTATAACTTGTTTTATTTTATTGCAATCATTTGGCTTGTATTGGATCAAGCTTCTAAATATTATGTGATGAACCATTTTGCTCTTGGTGAATCACTACCGGTTATTCACAATGTATTCCATCTTACGTATATTATTAATCGCGGTGCAGCCTTTGGCATGTTGACGAATCAGCGGTGGTTCTTTCTAGCCGTTGCTTTTGTATTAATTATCGTATATGGCTTCTATCGTAAACGTGTTAATAATGGTCCACTTTCATTACGAGTAGGAACGGCATTGTTGATTGCGGGAGCCATAGGTAATGGCATAGATCGATATGTACTACATGGGGTAGTAGACTTTTTTGATTTTAGAATTTGGCCTATTTTTAATATTGCGGATATTGGTATATGTGTAGGCGTTGTATGTGTCATATATTATTTACTAACATCTGAACATGAGGAGAAATAGATGAACGAATATAAAGTATCTTTGGAACAAGAGGGAAAACGTCTTGATGTATTTCTGACGGATGTGATGGAAGGATCTCGTAGTTATATCCAAAGTCTTATTAAATCTGGTCATGTTTTGGTAAACGGCAAGGTTGGTAAGGCTAACTTACGCCTTAATGCAGATAGCACTATTTCTGTAGATATTCCAGAACCAGAATCGGTAGAAATTTTACCAGAGGATATTCCCGTTGAATATCTTTATGAAGATCATGATATTATTATCGTCAACAAGCCTCGTGGCATGGTTGTACATCCAGCAATTGGTAATTACTCAGGAACGCTAGTGAATGCTTTGCTTTACCATTGTAAGGACTTATCTGGTATTAATGGTGAAATTCGCCCTGGCATCGTACATCGTTTAGATAAGGATACATCTGGTGTCATGATGGCTGCTAAAAATGATGCAGCTCATATTGGTTTAGCTGAACAGGTAAAAGCACACAGTGCAAAACGAACATATTTAGCTCTCGTTCAAGGCAATATCGTGGAGGAAAAGGGGATTATTAAGGCTCCTATCGGTAGACATCCTAAAGACCGCATGAAAATGGCTGTAGTGTTTGAAAACAGTAAGGAAGCAGTGACTCATTTTAAAGTGTTAGAACGTTATGGATATCATACATTAGTGGAATGTGTGTTAGAGACGGGGCGTACTCATCAAATTCGCGTTCACTTTGCTCATATTGGACATCCAGTTGTTAACGATCCTTTTTATGGATATCGCCGCATGGACTTCCCTATAGAGGGACAAGCACTTCATTCTCATACATTGGATGTGGTGCATCCAATTACAGGTGAACCTATGCATTTTGAAGCACCTGTACCGGAGGACTTTCAAAATTGTATCGCTTTCGCTAAGGAATATAGAGAACGTAGATAAGGGATAAGACTATGGAAACAAAACGTATTTTAATGGATGGAGACGCCATTAGACGTGCCATTAGACGTATTAGTCATGAAATATTAGAACGTAATAAGGGGCTTTCAAATGCAGTTATTGTTGGTATTGAACGACGTGGCGTTATGCTAGCTAAACGACTGCAAAGTGAAATTGAAGCTATTGAAGGCCTTCATATTGAGTGTGAACCTTTAAATGTAGCTATGTATCGCGATGATCGGGATACGCGACCTAAGGAAGGGGAACCTTGCTCTATTGATACTACAGAAAAAACCATTATCTTAGTAGATGATGTTTTGTATACAGGTCGTACCATTCGTGCTGCTTTAAATGCATTGATGACATCTGGTCGTCCTAAATCTATTCAACTAGCAGTATTGGTAGATCGAGGCCATCGAGAATTGCCTATACGCGCTGATTATGTGGGGAAAAATATCCCTACGTCTCATTTGGAAAAGGTACGCGTACAGGTTCAGGAATTAGATGGCTCTGATGGCGTAACTATCGAACAATAATAGGTAGATATAACAAATCGACATATGAAAAGACTCGACGTACATGGTCGAGTCTTTTTGGTAGGGGAATAATATGATAAGGCTATATTGTCATAACCTATATTTCAATATATTGTGGAGAATAGCGGAAATCTTCATGACCTGTGCGCGCTATAGGGGATTTAAAACTATAAGCCTGTAGATCAGTAGCCTTCGTATCGATTTCCATCATTCGGCGACCAAAACCGGAAACTATGGTTGATGCTTTAGCCCATTTTTGAATAAGCGGAATGCTCGGTGTATTGTGCTTTAACCACGTGCGACCGCGCTGATTAAATGCTAATAATCGCGCGTATTGAGGACCTAGTATATGAGCTTCTTGTAATATTGGCTTAGTGATTTGTAGCGCAGTATAGGCTGCCATGCGACGTAGTCTTGCATAGGTATAGCGTTTTGTCTTTATCTCTTCCAGTGCGTGCGTCCAGCTTACTTGCTGCATAGCCTTGTGCCAACGATGCTCAATGCCTTCCGTAAAATCTCCATATGTTTCTAATTCTGCAGCTGAAAGTAAGCGATTGAGGCCATGCAGAATATCATTGTATCTTTCGTAGTCCACATAGACATCATGTGCTATGATTTTGTGCATATCATCTATGATAGCATGTGGTACATAGGCATCGATGGTTGTGCCTTCTACAAGTGCCTTACGTAATGCGGTCCCAGAAGGAAAATCTTGGCCTTGAGATAGGGTAGGACTATGATGTGATGATTGTCTAGTAATGGGAATGACCATAAGATTAGTGAAATACCGTTGGGCAGCGCGAATATATTCAAGGCCTAGTAGTGAGTTTGGCGCATTGTTAATGAGTTCTCCATTTGGTACATACTTAGCAATCACTTGGCGTAATGCTGTACTATAAGAAACACCGGTTTTTATATGGTGTTGAATGGCATCTTGTCCTTGTGGCGTATTTAGAAATTCAGCGGCTGTGTGCAATATGGCATTATCGTCAAGCTCAGAGCCAAAGGAAATGCTATGAATGTGTAGCGCTTTCATAAGTCGCACAGCACCGGTACAAAATAGTTCTGCACTGCCTAGAGAATAGACCGTAGGTAATTCGATAACGACGTCGGCACCACCATGAATAGCCCATCGAGCACGGTCGAATTTGCTAAAATACGCAGGCTCGCCCCGTTGTACAAAGGAACCGCTCATAATGGCGATACGCAATGCATCAGGATAGGTAGTACGTAATGTATGTAATTGATGCGCATGGCCGTTGTGAAACGGATTGTATTCACAAATAATACCGATTGATTTCATCGTAGTTCCTTTCATAGGTTTATTTTCTATTATTATATAATAAATTAAAGAATTTATATAATGGGTGGCATGTGTAATGTATGGAATTTTTGACCTTCTTGTTAGGAATTATAGAATTTCTTGTGAAAGTACTAGAATGGGAGGCGGTGTAATGGTATAATTATCTGTGAATTCTGATTTGACGTGAGGTGATTTGATGAAAGTACAGTGGAAACGAGCGTTACAGACCATCGTGTTAGGTACATCCTTATTGGCTTTAGCCGGATGTGGTTCCGATAATGTGATGGATATATATAGCTTTGGTAATCAAGTCATTCGTTCCGGTCAATCGGAAGTGACTGTAGCCTTGCCATATGAAATGGGGAAAACATCAGAAACGACGAGTGTTGATGGATACCCTATGGATGCGTATGGTAGCCTAAGCCAACATATGTTGATTTCTGTAGAGGCCCGTCAACCGGCACCGAATAAAGCGTTGCCAACGGTTGCACAGTTTGTGGATCAAAAGAAATCTGAATATGCAAAATTGGGTGCTACTGTTAATGTGGAATCTATCGATTTAAATGGGGTGCAAGCACAGCTCATTACTGGCGATTTTTACGTTAACAAAATTAAAACTAGTTTCTCTCAATATGTCTTTATGGATAAGGGCGTATTGTGGAATATAACCTATAGATATCCTACGGATGATCAAATAGGCGCTGATATCAGCAAACAAATTAAAGATAAGATTTACGTTACGCAAAAGAAAGAGGGTTAATCAATGAACGTATTAGTAGTTAACTGCGGTAGTTCTTCCTTGAAATATCAATTACTTGATATGACAAACGAAACTGAATTGGCGAAAGGTTTATTTGAAAAGATTGGTGATCAAGACGCTATCTTCACTCATAAACGTCCAAACGCAGACAAATTAGAACGCGTTGAACCAATTTTGAATCACAAAGAAGCATTACGCATCTTGCTCGACATCTTAGTTGATCCTGAATTTGGTGTTATCAAATCTATGGATGAAATCGATGCAGTAGGTCACCGTGTAGTACATGGTGGTGAAAAATTCGCTGATTCCGTATTGATTACACCTGCAGTAATGGAAGCTTTGGAAGAATGTTCATCCCTTGCTCCATTGCATAACCCACCAAATATCCAAGGTATCGAAGCTTGCCAAGCTATCATGCCAAATGTGCCACAAGTTGCTGTATTCGATACTGCATTCCACCAAACAATGCCTAAAGAAGCTTACATGTATGCGCTTCCTTACTCCTACTATGAAGAGTACGGCATTCGTCGTTATGGTTTCCATGGTACATCCCACAAATATGTAGCACAACGTTGCGCAGAATTGATGGGTAAACATATGTCTGATCTTCGCATCATCACATGTCACTTGGGTAATGGTTCTTCCGTATCCGCTATCAAAGGTGGTCGTTCCATCGATACTACAATGGGCTTCACTCCATTGTCCGGTTTGATCATGGGCACTCGTACTGGTGATATCGACCCTGCTATCGTTCCATTCTTGATGGATAAAACAGGCATGTCTTATGAAGAAGTTGACCGTGTTATGAATAAAGAATCCGGTGTATTGGGTATTTCCGGTGTGTCCAATGACTTCCGCGTAATCGAAGAAGCTGCTTCTAATGGTAATAAACGCGCTCAATTGGCTCTTAACATGTTCCACTACAAAGTTCGTCGTGTAATCGGTGCGTTCGCTGCTGTTATGGGCGGTGTTGATGCTATCATCTTCACAGCTGGTATCGGCGAAAATGGTATCGGTAACCGCGATGCTATCTGTAATGGCTTGGAATACCTTGGCACACGTATTGACCCTGAACGCAACAATATTCGCGGTAAAGAACAAGAAATCAGTGCTGAAGGTTCTAAAGTAAAAATCTTCGTAATCCCTACAAACGAAGAAATCATGATCGCTCGCGATACTCAACGTATTACAAGCGCTTTGAAAAAATAATATAACCTCTTAATGGTTATCTAAACTCTTTTATAGAAACCTCGCTTATATCTTAGATATAGGCGGGGTTTTTGTAGTTTTTCAGAGCTGAATCCTATATAATAAATAGTATGCAGAGTCTTTTGAAAGGGGTTACGTATGAATATTTTATATAGTGAACAATCTCAGCGCACCCGTAGTGCAGAATTATTAGTAGTGGTATTTGTTATTTTGTTGGTGGGGGCTATGGTTTTTACCACCTATAGAAGTATTGCGCAGGGCCATATATTACTTTCAGAATATTTCATAGAAATTATGGCGCTCATTGTCATTGTTAAACAAGCTGTGAGCCGCTATACATATATATTGACGGATTCTGAATTTATCATCAAAGAAAAATCCTTTTTTAGAAAACGTACATTTTCTGTAAAATATGATGATATTGATGGTATTTATGCGTATAATCGCGATTTTCTAACGAATTTACGTTATCGATATAAATATAGAAAATGCTCTACCTCTGATGATAGACCGATTTGGTTCATGGTATATTCCATTACTAAAGGGAAAAAGGTTCAATATGGTCGTGTTATGTTGAAAGCAGAGGATGCATTCTATGAAACACTAGAACAGTTTGTACCTAATCGTGTGCGCGTGCCAGAAGCGGATGTTATTTTCTATGCCACGGTACGTGCTGATGCGGTAAAACAAGGCATCGATGTTAAGGAATATTATGATAGTCTAATTAAAAGTGCGGAAGAACAGGAACAAGAATGAGCGGATTATATTTAGCAAGTCAATCACCAAGACGAACGGAATTATTGCATCAAGTGGGTATAGACCATACTGTTGTTACTAGTTCTTATGTAGAAGATAATGTAGTGATTACAGATCCTATTGAAATGGTGAAAGCACAAGCTCTTGGTAAAGCGCGCTGCGCAAATGATGTGCCTGATGGTAGCATCGTACTAGGTGCTGATACAATTGTTGTGTTTGATGGAAAGGTGCTAGGGAAACCGCATAGTAAGGATGAGGCACGTACAATGCTTCGTACATTATCTGGTCAAGTTCACTCTGTTATTACCGGTGTAGCCTTACTCATTAAGGGACGCGAAATCGTCTTTCACAATGAAACAAAGGTATATTTTAAAACGCTGCAGGATTTTGAAATCGAGTCATATATTGACTCCATGGAACCGATGGATAAGGCTGGAGCCTATGGCATCCAAGGAAAGGGCGCTTTGTGGGTTGATAAGATTGAAGGGTCCTATACAAATGTTGTAGGGTTGCCTGTAGAACATGTATATGAAGAATTATGTAAAGCATTAGGTGTAAAGTCTTAGATTAATATTGATGGTCATGTTAACACATCAAATAGATATTCTAATGTTATGGTAGAAATATGAGGCTGATTTGTTTATGTATTGTAAGAATGGAGAAATTCAATGCAACTCAGAACTATCAGCGTAAAAGATATGTTGCCATTTCAACGGCCACGTGAAAAATTCGTTGCCCTAGGGGCTAAACAAATGGCGATGGAAGAATTATTGGCTATATTATTACGTACCGGTTTAAAAGGTCAATCATCAATTGATTTAGCACATACGATTATCGATTCTTTCACAGATGGCATTTATGGACTAAACCATATGACCGTAGATGATTTAGTAAAAATTAAAGGCGTTGGTATCGATAAAGCGGTTACTATTTGTGCTGCTGTAGAGTTAGGGCGGCGTTTGGGTGAGTTAAAAATCACCTCTACATACGAAGATTTTTCTCAGCCTTATGTTATCGCTCAATATGTAATGGAACGCTTGCGCCATGAAACAGAAGAACATGTATTAGCGGCTATGTTGACGTCTCGGAATAAATTAATTCACATCGAGACCATATCTAATGGAGGCCTCACATCAAGTCTTGTAGAACAACGGGCTGTTTTTAGAAAAGCCATTGCTTGTAATGCAGCCGCTATTATTTTGATTCACAATCATCCATCCGGCGATAGTAGACCTAGTGATGATGACATACGTGTTACCAAGTTATTTGTTAGTGCTGGACAATTTATGGGCATTCCAGTCTTAGACCATATCGTCATTGGTGATGGCGAGTTTACAAGCTTGAGTGAAATTGGTAAATTAAGCTAGTTGTGGTAAAATGGAATGATGATGTAATGAAGGAGATTAGCATTATGAATTCCATTTTACCGTCTTTTGGAAAAGACGTGAGTATCGATATTGGTACGTCTATGACACGTGTCATGGGGGGCACGCGCGAGACCATGATGAGTGAGCCCTCCATTGTGGCTACTGATACAAAATTAGATAAAATTGTTGCTGTCGGTGATGATGCAGATCGCATTGTACGACGTATGCCTGATATGTGGATGGAGTTGACACCATTACAAGATGGTTTTATCGTCGATTACCGCGTAATGCATACGATGTTAAAATATTTTCTTCACAAGGTATCCAATACATTGCGTAGATCTCGTGTACTCGTTGGCGTTCCTTGTGGCATGACTGATGTAGAACAACGGGCCATGATGGATGCCGTAATCCAAGCAGGCGCGCGGGAAGTCTTTCTAATTGAACGCCCTGTGGCTGCCGCTATAGGTTCCGGTTTACCAATTTTTGAGGCTCGTGGATCTATGGTTATTGATATTGGTGAAGGTACTGCCGATATGGGGATTATCTCATTAGGTGGCACGGTTATTAGTAAGACGATACGGTTTGGCGGCGGCGATTTAGATCGCGCCATCATGCAATATATTAATCAGTGTTTTGGTTTAATGGTATCCGAGCAAACTATAACGGATATTAAACATGCTATAGGTACTGCGGTTGTACCTGCGGAGGATTGTGAGTTTTCCTTTACTGGTCGCGATATGACAAGTGGTATAGTTAGACGCGCTGTACTTCATCAATCTGAAATCTACGAAGTGATTAATAAACGCCTTGCAGACTTTTTAGATGCAATCCAACAAATGATACGCGTTACGGCCCCTGAGTTAGTGGCTGATATCATGCAGCATGGGATTGTGTTAACAGGTGGTATGGCTCGTTTGCAAGGTCTAGCAGAGCGAATTAGCACCGAAATGGGGGTGCCTGTTCAGGTTGCTTCTGATCCAGAGTTAAAGGTTGTACAAGGTTTGCATCGTAGTTCGGGTCAAATTGTAGAATTAGCTCGTTTTATTATTAATTCAAAGGATAGAAGGGGACGTGTATGATACAGTCAGATCGTAAATTATTAATCTTTGTTGTCCTCGGCTGTATTATCATGGCCCTTCTTGGTTTTGCCTGGAAACAGCGAACTAGTATCCCCTTTGTAACTGTACCATTTGAAAAAATTGTTACCCCATTCACATATGGTTCAGCTCGTGTACTTTCAACAATTCAAACCGGCATACGTATCATTGATAATGCTATATCGGGTTTTGTTGAAAGCAATGATAAGGATAATACCATTGCAGATTTACAACAAAAGGTACTAAATCACGATGAAGTTGTGGCGGAAAATATTCGCCTTCGTCAGATGCTTAACTATAAATCGTCCCATCCAGAGTTTACAATGACCTTGGCGGGCATTATTACTAAGGATTTCGGTACATGGTCAAATACATTTACCATTGACCGTGGTGAGAATGACGGTATACAACCTAATATGGCCGTTGTCGTACCAAGTGGCGTTGTGGGCTTTGTTACCGATGTATACCCAAATTCAGCACGTGTTCAAACTATTTTGGACCCTCGTAGCGCAATTGGTGTTATTGTACAGCGTCCTGAATCACGCTTGGCCGGTGTGGTAAAAGGGGATGGTAATCATCCTAATGAGCCAATGATGGTAAATATTGCACGTGATGGTGATGTCCTTGTAGGCGATAAATTGATTACCTCTGGTTATGGTGGAATTTATCCAAAGGGCTTGTTAGTGGGTAATGTATTAACCATTACAAATGATACAGAAGGTTTCGTGAAAAACGCGGCTATCCAACCGAGCGTTGATTTTAATCGCTTAGAAGAGGTGTTTATTATTACTGCCTCTACAGTGCAAACACCAGATAAAGCAAAATTAGAACCTAAATTAGTTCCTCAAACGCAGCGTGACCAAGTGCAAGGGGCTAAAGGAGCGGTAAATCAATGAGGTATATTGCATTAATTCTCGTATGTTGTGCGTTGTATTTTATACAAGCTCAATTATTACCGGCCATATTTCATACGAATTGGCTACCCAATTGTATACTGACTGCTGTAGTTTTAGTCACGATTTTTAAAGGTCGAAAAATGGGGCTTATCGCTGCCGTAGTAGGTGGATCCATTCATGATATTTTGATATCTAACTTTTTTGGATTACATCTCTTTCCGTACATTGTTGTAGTATATCTACTGTCTCTTGTAAAAAGTAGTGTATACGAAGAGCGTTGGTACTGGTCATGCGGCATTATCGGTGTTTGTACGATTCTAGATGGAATTATGCGCTGCATCATGATCGGTGCCAGTGGTGGTGATATCCAATTCATTTCTTACATGGGGCATATGGTGATGCCAACTGTATTTTGGAATGCCATATTAGGTGGTATAGGACATAAAATGATGGGCCTTATGGAAGAAAAAGAGGATTATATTTGGTAGTATTGCTGATTTAGTAAAGCATATAAGGGGAATCATAGGTGCTTGAAAGTTTATATAAAAGAAAAAAAACGAGCCGTTTTGATGTGCTTTTCTATATTGTAATGGGTATCTTCGTTATTCTAGGGCTCCGTCTATTTGCTATGCAAATATTAGAGGGTGGTTATTATCAAGCTAAAGCAGAGGGTAACCGCCTGCGCATTGTACCTATGACGGCTGCTCGTGGGGTTATGTATGATAGAAATGGTCAGATTTTAGTCGGTTCTAGACCGGCCTATACCATTTCTATTATGCCTAATGGCAAACCTTTAGATGATGATGAATTGGCTAAGCTAGCCGCATTGTTACATAAAAAGCCAGAAGAAATTCAAAAAAAGGTAGATGACCACAAACATGGTTATGAACCGATACGTATAGCTAACGATATCTCCATGGACGTGGTGACTAGTATCGAAGAACATCGTCATGAATTGCCTGGTGTTTCTATCGATGTAGAACCTTTAAGATATTATCCATATGAAACTATGGGATCTCAGCTATTTGGGTATGTTGGTGAAGTAAGTGAAGATGAACTAGCAGAAATTAAGGAACAAGATCCTAATACAACGGTTGGTGCTGGATCTATCCTAGGCCGTGCTGGTTTAGAAAAATTATATGATTCAGTGCTTCGTGGCGTTGACGGTGGCAAGCAATTAGAGGTTGATGCATCTGGTCGACCTGTAGCAGAGGTCGATCGCAAGCATACTGTACCGGGTTCAAATATTCATCTTACTATTGATGTGAATATTCAAAAAGCGGCAGAAGAGGCTGTTAAAAAGGAATTGGATCAGTTGCGTAGTTCAGGTGCAACGGGTGCAGCCGTAGTTGCATTAGATCCTAATACTGGCGCGGTTCTTGCCATGGTAAGTGCGCCAGAATTTAATCCTAATTGGTTTGCCAAGGGCATTACATCGACTCAATGGAATCAATTGAACAATGACAAGAGTCATCCTTTTGAAAATAAGGTCATTGCTGGTGAATATCCACCAGGATCACCTTTTAAAATTGTAACTGGTACAGCTGCATTAGACTTGAAAAAGGTAACTCCTGATGAAATGATTTTCGATAGTGGGAAACACTGGCTCATTGATAAGAGAAATGCAGAAGGCGAAGCATTGGGTTGGTTGAATTTTAATCGAGCTTTGGCTAAGTCTGATAACGTGTATTTTTATGAAATGGGTAATCGCTTAGGCATTGAAAACATCGATACCTATGCTCATTACTTTGGCTTAGGTGAAAAAACGGGTATCAATCTGGTTGGTGAAGCAGCCGGTAATGTAGCGAGTCCAGAGTATAAACGGAAAGTATTTGATCAAGATTGGTATTTAGGCGAAACCTTTGATGCGGCTATTGGGCAATCATTCCATTTGGTAACGCCATTACAGATGGCTGTACTTCTCAGTCAAGTGGCGAATGGAGGTACTCGTTACCAACCATATGTGGTGAGTCGTGTTGATAATCCCGATGGGACACCAGCTGAAATTTTTGGACCTAAGAACCTAGGCGTACTTCCAGTACCTAAAAATATTATGGACCTTATTCGAGAAGGTCTTCGTGATGTAACTAGCGAAGGTGGTACGGCTGGTGAATTGTTTAAAGGCTTCCCTGTTGCTGTAGCAGGTAAAACAGGGACTGCGGAAAACGCACATGGCCGAGATCATGGCTGGTTTGTTGCGTATGCACCATATGATAAGCCTCAAATTGTCGTCGTTGCTCTCGTTGAGCAAGGTGGTTTTGGTGCAGGCTCTGCAGGACCGATTGTACGGGATATTTTGAGTGCCTATTTTAAGGTGCCTACTAGTAGTTCAAAAACGACTGACACAAAAACAACTGATACAAAAATAACAACCAATAAAAAAGAAACACAGGAAATTAAGCCAAGTGTAAAGGAATAGGAAGGATATACAATGGGGGATATAATCGGTCTTATCTCAGGTAAAGGTGGCGTAGGTAAAACGACGATAACAGCCTGCTTAGGGGCTGCGCTTAGCGAACAAGGATATCGAGTTCTTCTTTGTGATGGCGATTTTGGTTTGCGCGACTTAGATATTATCTTGGGAAAAGAAGATGAGGTATGTTTTGATGCATATAATGCATTAGAAGATAAATCCATGGCTGATGATGTAGTCATGAAAGTTCAGGATAATCTATATTTTTTGCCAGCTAGTCAAAGTGTGCGCTGGGAAGATATGGGACGCAAAAAATATCGAAAACTTGTAAGCCACTTAGCTAAGTCTTATGATTATGTACTTGTAGATTGTCCTGCAGGTATCGGTCGTGGGTTGGAATCTATTGTAGAGCTAGCACAGCGGTTTCTAATTGTTACTCAACCTTTGTGGGTGTCTATACGAAATGCAGCACGTACCATTCAATTCTGTCGTGAATATGGCCATCGCGATTATGCCGTTGTATTTAATGCAGTCCGTACGGATCGGGATATGCCGAATATGTATGAAATGCTTGAGGCGCTCGGTGCTGAATATGTGGGCTCTATATTACCTTATGACACGCAAATATTAGATAATACACAGGATGGTGTACTCATTCAAGATATGCCAAAGGCATATCGCCATATGCTAGCTCCTGTAGTAGAGTACATAACCTCTGGAGATGCTTGGGATGAACAAGAACTTATTGAGCGCTTCAACGAAGTGACGACTGTAAAAGTTACTGAACCTTCTGTGACGGCCACATTAGCTCAGCCTGTTGAGTCTGATAATGATAATTCTACTAATCCTGTAATATATACAAATTCTTGGTCTACGCGAAATCGACTTCTTTCTGGTAAAGAAAGTATGTGGCGTCGGGTTCGTATAAAGTAGGTGCCATATGTTACAAAGAATTTGGCGTGATTGTGATTGGACAATCATCATATGTACACTATTACTTGTTGCCATGGGGGTAGTTGCCATCGGTAGTGCCACCCATATTAATCAAACAGGACTTCATTTTTCCACATTAGTAGCGAAGCAACTCATCTTCTTTCTTATTAATGTGGCCCTTGTGATTGGTATTCAATTTATGGATTATCATAAATTAAAAGATTGGGCTAACGGCATATATATAGTAACGATTATGTTGTTGTTAGCCGTAATCTTTGTAGGGACATCTGCCTTAGGAGCACAGCGTTGGATCCAGTTAGGGCCTATTACGCTGCAGCCATCAGAGTTTTCTAAATTACTGATGATTATCTGTATGGCAAAGATGTTAGAGTCTCGTTACAATAAATTAGATACCTTTAAATCTCTTGTTGTGCCTATCTTATATGTAGGCATACCTATTTTGCTAGTATTCATGCAACCAGACTTGGGAACGTCCCTCGTTTATATAGCGATTTTTGTGGGTATGCTCTTTGTTTCTGGCATACGATTGCGCTTAGTTCGTATTATCGCTACGGTAGGCGTTTTACTAATGCCGTTGGCTTGGTTTGTGTTGAAAGACTATCAAAAGCAGCGGATTCTCGTATTTATGAATCCTGATATCGACCCATTTGGTTCTGGATATCATATCATTCAGTCTAAAATTGCTATTGGTTCAGGCACTATATTTGGTAAAGGATTATTTAATGGCACACAAAGTCAGCTAAACTTTTTGCCTGAAAATCACACAGATTTTATTTTTTCTGTTATAGGTGAAGAACTAGGCTTTATAGGCTGTATCTTTGTATTAATTCTTTTATTTATGCTTATTTATCGAAGCATAAAGGTAGCATATTCATGTAATGACCGCTTCGGTATGTTACTTGCTACAGGGATTGGATCCATGTTATGCTTCGAGGTATTGGTCAATGCGGGGATGACCATGGGGATTATGCCGGTTACAGGCATACCATTGCCATTCATCAGTTATGGTGTTAGTGCGTTGACTACAAACATGATAAGTGTTGGTATTTTATTAAATATATCAATGCAGCGTAAAAAATATATTTTTTAGTTATCATTCTAATTTAGGAATGAGTTTGAAAGAAGTCTTTCACAAAAGACGGAGGATGTATGATTCAATTAGATACGTCATGGTTACAACATGTCCAAAAACCAGCTCGTTATACGGGCGGTGAATATAACAGTATAGTGAAAGATCACAGTACTGTTGATATAACTATGGCGCTAGGATTTCCCGATGTGTATGAAGTGGCTATGAGCCATTTGGGTATCAAGATTCTATATGGCTTAGTCAATCGCCGTGAAGATGCAGTAGCAGAGCGTGTATTTGCACCATGGCACGATATGGAAGAGGAAATGCGAAAACGCAATATTCCCTTATTCTCTTTAGAAACCCGTACGCCTATAAAGGACTTTGATGTACTTGCGTTTACACTGCAATATGAGATGAGTTTTACCAATATTCTCAACATGCTAGATTTAGCCGGTATACCTATGTATGCAAAGGATCGCGATATGGATTTCCCATTGCTCGTATGTGGTGGACCTTGTGCGTATAATGTGGAACCGATTGCGGATTTCTTTGACATTGTGTCCCTCGGTGAATCTGAAGAGTGGGGCGATGAATTTATCGACCTTTTGAAAGCAGAGAAAGCGAAGGGATTTCCAGGTGGTAAGGAAGCGTTCTTGCGGAAAGCAGCTCAAATTTCTGGCACCTATTGTCCAGCATTATATGATGTAGAATATACGGAACAAGGCGATTTTAAATCGATTACACCACGTTTTGAAGACGTGCCTGCTACGATTCAAAAACGTATTATCGAAGATGTAGAACATGTATTTTTCCCTACAAAACCGGTAGTACCATTTTTAGATATCGTTCATGATCGGGCTGTTCTTGAATTATTCCGTGGTTGTACACGGGGTTGTCGTTTCTGTCAGGCTGGTATGTTATATCGGCCTGTTCGTGAACGAACACCAGAACGATTGTTAGAAATTGCAAAAGAAACGATTGCTAATACTGGTTACAATGAAATCTCGTTGATGAGTTTAAGTTCTGCTGATTACTCCAAATTACCAGAACTAGTAGATATGCTCATGGAAGAGTTTAAAGACAAACAGGTTAGTGTAAGTTTACCATCATTGCGTATTGACAGCTTCTCTATCGATATTGCTAAGAAGGTGCAACAAGTGCGTAAGAGTGGTCTTACCTTTGCACCAGAAGCCGGTTCTCAACGTATGCGCGACGTTATCAATAAAGGTGTTAGTGAAGAAGATTTGTTAGCCGCTTGTACAAATGCTTTTAAATCTGGATGGAACACGGTAAAGCTATACTTCATGATGGGATTGCCTACAGAGACTGATGAAGATTTAGCGGGTATTGCTGATTTAGCGTATAAGGTACTCGATTTGCATCGCGATATTACGGGTAAGCGCAATGGTAGCGTAACTGTTAGTGTATCGTTTTTTGTACCAAAAACACATTCTCCATATCAATGGTATGGCCAACAAGATGTAGAAGAAATTCATCGTAAGCAAAAATATCTAAAATCACTTATTAATAATCGCAATATCTCTTATCATTATCACGATGGATATACCGGTTATATGGAGGCTGTATTTGCTCGTGGTGATCGTAGATTATCCAAGGTATTAGTCGAAGCGTGGAAATTGGGCTGTAAATTTGATGGTTGGACAGAGTTCTTTAGCTATGAAACATGGTTACAGGCTTTTGAAAATTGCGGTGTTGATCCTGCGTATTATGCACGTCGTACGCGCGACTTTGATGAGCCATTGCCATGGGATCATTTGGATTGTACTGTAAGCAAGGCCTTCTTAAAACGCGAATGGGAACAGGCTGTTGCTGAGAAATTAACGCCAGATTGTCGTCGTGGACCATGTAAGGGTTGTAATGTATGCCCTGAATTAGATACGGCTATTGTAGATTATAAGGAGGGTGGCAGAGTTGAAAAAATTACGTTTGGCCTTACGTAAAGGCGAAGAATTACGATTCTTGTCCCATCTCGATTTTGCACAAGCCGTGGAGCGCATGATTCGCCGTGCAGAGATTAAGATGGCCTATTCTGAGGGATTTAATCCGCACATGAAAATCAGTTTTTCTTCTGCCTTGGCATTAGGTGTAACAGCAGAAGCAGAATATATTGATATGGATGTGTTGGAAGATGATAGCTTAGAATCTATTATGGCGCGATTAAATGCAGTGGCTCCTCGCGGACTTGAGGCTCTTGGAGGCAAGGTCATGCCTGATAAGGTCAAGAAAATGATGGCCATCTGCAATTACGCAATCTACGAAGTAACAGGTCCTGTCACAGAAGAGAATGCGGATTGGAATACCTTACTTAAACCTTTTAATGAGGCTACTGAAATTTCCTATGAAAAAGTTACCCCTAAAAAGACGCGTATTATAGATGTAAAAGAATTCGTAAAAGAACCGATTGTAGCGTCCATGCACGATGGTATGGTGACATTAACGATGGGGATTGGTATTTATCCACAAGGTACTATCAAACCAAGTGAAGTATGGAACCTTGGTAAGGATCAATACAATTGGCCTATTACTTCTGGTTACGAAATTCACCGTAAAGCAATTATGGTGGAAAACGAAGAAGGTCGTTTTACTCCATTAGACATTAATTATTAAGGCTATATTTCTTGTATTTTGAATATAATATAGTTGAACTGGACAGAAGGGAGGGATAGGATGCATAAAATTTTGGTCAATGTTATGCGCGAAGAAATTCGCATGGCTGTTATCGATGAGAAGGAACAGTTAATTGATTTTGTTTTGGAACGTACCGATGAGTCTCACATGGCAAACCATATGTACAAGGGGACCGTTAAAAATGTATTGAATGGAATGCAAGCTGCTTTCGTCGATATTGGAGGCTCTCAAAATGCCTATTTGAATCTTCAACAAGGTAAGGAACAGAAAATATTGCCACGATTATCTGTGGGACAACAAATTCTCGTTCAAGTGGTGAAAGAAGAAATGCTTGGCAAGGGGGCACGCGTTACAGCAGACGTAAGCCTAGCGGGCCGATTTATGGTATTACTACCATATTCTGAAGGCATGCATATTTCTAAAAAGATTACCGATGAATCTGTACGTGCTAAATTACAAGAGTTGGCGGCGCCTTATGTAAAAGAAGGTTGTGGATTCATTATCCGTACGGCTGCAGCTAAGGCCAGTGCCGATGAAATCGCTCGCGATATGGACTACTTGTGGCGTACATGGCAACATGTGTTAAAGCGTTTTAAGGTGGCTAAGAGCGGTACAGACCTTTACAGTGATGCGGATTTTTGGTTCCGCCTTGTGCGCGATTATGCGCATCGCAATGTAGAAGAAATTATCGTCGATTCCGATATGGGCGAATCTCGATTGCTAGATTTATTAGGCCACGGACCTACATCGCAACAAATCAAAGTAACACGTCACCGAGATAGTACGCCTATATTTAAAGCGAACCACATTGAACCGCAATTAGAGGATCTTATCTCCCGCGATATTAATCTTCCTTCTGGTGGATCTATTCGCATCGATCATACGGAAGCCCTTACCGTATTTGATGTAAACTCGGCTCACTATACTGGCAAATCCAATAAGCTAGAAGATTTAGCTTTCACAGTTAATAAAGAGGCGGCCAAAGAAATCTGTCGACAACTGCGCTTGCGCGATATTGGCGGTATTATCGTCGTCGATTTTATTGATATGAAGGATAAAGAGCATCAACAAGAATTGTTAAAACTGTTGAGTGCACAAGCTAAATTAGATAAGATGAAAACCGTTGTCTGCGGTATCAGTTCGCTAGGGCTCGTGGAGATGACGCGAAAACGTGCACGTCAAGGTTTGCAAACCTTGATGTTTGATACATGTCCACAATGTGGCGGCACCGGATATATGTTGTCTGGTCGAACTGTATATATGCAGATTGTACGGCGTATTCGTGAACTCTTTAAGTCAGGTCGCATTAAATCCAATTTAGAAATTGAGGTTCATCCGGAGGTAGCACAATACTTAACAAAATCTGTGCTCGACGATTTGGGGGCCTCAATTGGTCGCAGTATATCAATCGTAGTCAATCCACAAATCAGCCGGGAAGGGTATTCCTTGATGGCTGTAGCAGAATAAGTAAGTAGTATGTTGATAGGTGAGTATCGTGTCTGTTTTTGAAATTATATTAATTAGTATTGGCCTTGCGATGGATGCCTTTGGCGTTTCTATTGGCAAAGGGTTGACTATGCCTGTAGGTGAAAATGGCCGAAAGGTTACCTTAGCCTTTTTATTTGGTCTATTTCAGTTCCTTATGCCCGTTATTGGATGGCTCATTGGTCGTCAGTTTATCGATGTTATCTCCGAGTGGGATCACTGGATTATCTTCGGCCTATTAGGGTACCTTGGGGTTGCTATGATTCGTGAAGGTCTTAGTGATGACGATGACGAAGATGATGATAAGCAATTCTTAGGTGCTTGGGAAATGTTTATGCTCTCTGTAGCAACGAGCCTTGATGCGATGGCTGTAGGTTTAACCTTTGCTTTTTTACCTATCAATGTATGGGAGGCATCGACCATGATTGGTGTCATTACCTTTGGCATATCCTTAATTGGTATATATTTGGGTAAATTTATGGGCCAATTTGTAGGAAAATATGCAGACATACTCGGTGGCGGTGTCCTAATCCTCATCGGTACTAAGATACTCTTGCAACACCTAGGGATCATCGGAGAATTTTAAAGGCTGTATATATATGAAAGTGTCAGAAACTGAGCGGATTCTACCGATTTGTGTTTGACATGAAGATGTAAATACGATATACTATATCAGTATTAGTTCGGTTTACTGAACTTTGCAATCCGCGTGAAGCAGGTTTAAACGCCCGACCGATGTTCGGGTCGGGATACCGAATTCAGCGAGTTCGATAACAAGGAGGTGTTCTCATGTACGCAATTATTAAAACTGGTGGTAAACAATATCGCGTTGCTGAAGGCGATGTAATTACTATCGAAAAATTGGAAGCAGCTGCTAACGATTCCGTAACATTCGAAGAAGTTTTGACTGTAGTGAATGACGGCGACGTTAAAGTTGGCGCTCCTCTTGTAAACGGTGCAAAAGTTACAGGTACAGTTCTTGAACATGGTAAAGGTAAAAAAGTTTTAGTATTCAAATACAAAGCTAAATCCAACTACCGTCGTCGTCAAGGCCATCGTCAACCGTTCACAAAAGTTCGTATTGAATCTATCCAAGCTTAATTATGGTTTCCATTGGAATCCAACGGGATAAGGATAATCAAGTTATTGGTTGTCATATGTCCGGTCATGCAGGATATGATGAACATGGCTATGATATAGTGTGTGCAGCAGTATCTGTACTGTCTGCTACAGCTATGTTAGGACTTACCAAAATTGCTAAGCAAAACGGTGAGTTTTCTAATAGTGAAGGCCAATGTGATATGGTCCTCTCTGGTAAAATAACCCAGAGCGGTCAGGATATATTAAATACTATGCTTCTCGGACTAGAAGAAATTAGTAAACAATATCCAGAGTTTGTCCAAATACACGAAATATAGGAGGTGAACTTCATGTTTACTTTTGATTTGCAATTGTTCGCACATAAAAAAGGTGTGTCCAGTACTCGTAATGGTCGTGATAGTGAATCTAAACGTCTTGGTGTTAAATGCCATGATGGTTCCATCGTAAAGAGCGGTAACATCATCGTTCGTCAACGTGGTACTCACTTCCACCCTGGTACTAACGTAGGTATCGGTAAAGATGACACTTTATTCGCACTTGTGCCTGGTAAAGTAGCATTTGAACGTGCTGGTCGTTATAACCGTAAAGTTAGCGTATACCCTGTAGAAGCTTAATTTTACAAGACTATTAATCCCTAGTGGCTTTTCACTAGGGATTTTTTGTGGCTCTCTGTCAAATGTTGGGGTATTCACACTACGAGTCTTCTTTGGCACCAATCATAGTTATGGTTGGTGCCATTCTTTTTGCTCAAAAGTAGAATACGTACTCTAAATCTACCAAAGTGGCGAAGTCCATAGCTTATCCGTTTTAATACTTTAATTTTGTTGTTAGTTCCTTCTGTGTATCCATTAGAATATGGAAGTAAGAATGCATTAGTTAATTGCGTCATCCATGCAGGAAATGATGTAAAGAAGTTATTAAATTCATTTAAGCCAGATGCTTTTACTAATTTCAACCAATGCGTTAAATGTGCAGCTATTCTTTGTTTACCATAGATTGAAAAGATTTTTCTAAAAGAAAGTTTTAAAGCATATGCTTTTCGTAAATCATCAGATATTCTGAGTATTTCACATAGTTTAATATGTTCGGCTTCCGTTAAATGGTCTGGATGCTTCATTAGTACACGTCGATTCTGTTTTAACATACGTGAATAAGCAGCCAGTTTATGTTGCTCACGCTTTCTAACTCGCTCTACCGCCCAATCTACAAGTCGACATACATGGTATCGATCACAGATAATATGCGCATGTGGAAATAGCGCCTCCATGATGCGCTTAAATTGTATGGACATATCCATTACAATAAACTTAACTTGTAGGCGATCCTTATGTTTAAATGATGCAAAATAGTGGATTAATGCTTGCGTATCACGTTTCGGTAAAATATCTAATATTTCATGTGTATCTGGATTAGTTAAATTAACTTGGTATTGGTAGCCTTCTGCATTTCCTTTAAACTCATCAATACCAATCACAGTGGGTAAGGTCTTGGGCTTAGGTATAGTGATCATAGAGCAATAACGTAATACTGTAGTAATAGATGTATCACACTCGTTAGCAATAGCTGTATAGGTTACACTTTCAGTAAGTTTATCAAATAGCATTCTAATATTAGTTACACTTAGTTGCATATGTTTTCGTACAAATGGATTGCTTTCAGCAAAAGAATGACCACAATGCGGACAAATATACCGACGCTGTCTGTATTTTCCAATTAGTGGACCTCGTTGTACTTTTCCAAACTTTACAGTACGTATGCGGTAATCCTTAATATGCTTTGTGGTTTCTCCACACTTTGGGCAAATATGTGATGTTGCTGGTAATTCTATGTCAAAAATAAAT
>NZ_ALKL01000020.1:0-7670 GCF_000286635.1 Veillonella sp. ACP1
ATCCGCCTGCGCGCGCTTTACGCCCAATAATTCCGGACAACGCTTGCCACCTACGTATTACCGCGGCTGCTGGCACGTAGTTAGCCGTGGCTTTCTATTCCGGTACCGTCAAATCCTCGCACTATTCGCACAAGAACCATTCGTCCCGATTAACAGAGCTTTACAACCCGAAGGCCGTCATCACTCACGCGGCGTTGCTCCGTCAGACTTTCGTCCATTGCGGAAGATTCCCCACTGCTGCCTCCCGTAGGAGTCTGGGCCGTGTCTCAGTCCCAATGTGGCCGTTCATCCTCTCAGACCGGCTACTGATCATCGCCTTGGTGGGCCGTTACCCCTCCAACTAGCTAATCAGACGCAATCCCCTCCTTCAGTGATAGCTTATAAATAGAGGCCACCTTTCATCCAGTCTCGATGCCGAGATTGGATCGTATGCGGTATTAGCAGTCGTTTCCAACTGTTGTCCCCCTCTGAAGGGCAGGTTGATTACGCGTTACTCACCCGTTCGCCACTAAGATTGATAGAAGCAAGCTTCCATCGCTCTTCGTTCGACTTGCATGTGTTAAGCACGCCGCCAGCGTTCGTCCTGAGCCAGGATCAAACTCTCCAAGATATCTTGAAGCTATTTGAGTAGCTCAATATTTGTTGTCGTTACATTTAAGTAACTTTGAATTATGGTTGGTTTTGACTATGTCAAAACCCGCACTCTGGCATATGTTCAATCATATGATTGATTACCTATCATTGTTCAGTTTTCAAAGATCTGTACCAGTTAGACCAGATATTATCTAGCTCCGAAGCACTTTCGTTTGAAGTGTTTCACCAACTGGCGACTAGATTATAATAACATGTTGACCATTCAGTGTCAAGCACTTTTTATAATCTTTTTTAGAATTCTGTAATTACCTCTATGTGAGGGATTTACATAAAATTCCAAAATAACTAACAAAGAATCTAGATTGTATCTAGTGTTTCCTCATTAAGAAACAGTCGCCTCAACGACTGTATGGTTATTATAGTACAAACAAGAGATGCGCGCAAGCCCTAATTTTAAAAAATTTGAAACTTTTTTCACCTTTTCTGTATAGTGTATTTATTTATTTTCATTCTACTATATGTTGTATGATAGCTTATAATTATAGGTGATTCTATAGACTATAAATACAATATATGCTATTTCAATAATTAGCACCAGTTATATCTATTAATTACTACAGGCCTGTTGTATCTCATTAGAGATCATACATATGGCATCTTATAGATAGAACAGGCCTGTTCTATTTCTCAAAGGACTATGCAATACCCTTCCTGCAATTAGTACAGGTCTGTTCTATTTCACAAGAGACCACACACATACCCTTCTCCCATTAGTACAGGCCTGTTCTATTTCTCGAAGGACCATGTAACACCCTTCTTACATTTAGTACAGGCCTGTTCTATCTCTCAAAGGGCCATACAACACCCTTCTCATAATTAGTACACGCCTGTTCTATTTCACAGAGAGCCATGCAACACCTTTCTTACAATTAGTACAGGCCTGTTCTATTTCATAAGAGGCCCTATACATGTAATCCTGCGATTACTACAGGCCTGTAGTAATTTAAAATCTCTATATAATACTATAATATGTATTGTTCTTCTGCTATTAATTTCATATAAAACAAATGACGCCACCCACAAGGGTGGCGTCATTCGTATAAGGATTATTTGTGCCCTAGTTAGGGGTTCTAGGGTATATACGGCCCCTATATCAGCATATGAGGGGCCATATTGTTTTTTTAAAGATATACGGTCAGCAATCTTATTGTTGAATTGCTTTACGCAAATCAATTGTGTGAGGAGCGGAAGGTTCCACTGGCTCATTGATTGCTTTGCGAAGGTCTACTACGTGTTCTTCAGTAGCAGTAGGCTCTTCACTTGCTTTGTTTTTTACGGTTTCTTTAGCTGCGTACCAAATTGTTTCGTTCATCATGTGACGAAGGTCTTCGTTGTTCACATGTTCTTGATCTTGAGCCATGATATCCAAGATTGCGTCTTCCAAAGCACTTGCTTCATCGTTAGTCATAGGACCGCCGATTTCTTTTTGTCTTTGAACGACTGCATTGATTTGGTCTACCATGCCGCGCAATACGTTAAATCCGTAGCTATTTACGAAACCATCTTTTTCATTGTATTTTGGCATATCAAAGAATTCGTATTCATTTTTGTTACGGTTTTCGCCGTTCCAGTTGAATGCGACTTCAAAGCCATGGACACGTCCCACGGAATGTGTGCGAAAATAGTCCGCATAGTTATGTTTATCCTTGGAATGTAACCATTTACTTTCAGCCTTAGTCAATTGTTCATGATTGTCATGTTTAACCTTAGCTTTAGTATAGTTAACTTCAGCATTTTGCCATGCTTGTACAAATGTATGAAGGGCTTGTACTGTTTGTGGGCTAGCCACAGGAACGAGTACAACAGAGCCTGTAGTTGGTGTAGAAGCAGGGTTAGGCAAAATCAAATTATCATCATATGTTGGTGAGCCAGCAGCATATCCTGTAATGGATGCAGCGCTCATAAGTGCTGCTGCTGTGAAAGCAAGCATTGTAGATTTTTTCATATCTATTCCTCTTTTCATTGTCGAATATTAGCGATGGTAGGGGATTCAAGGAGAATCCCCATCCATGTGTATCTTATTACATACCTAATTTAGCCATCATAGCAGCCATTTGAGCTTTCAATTGGTCTACTTCGCTTTGTAAGCCTGCATTTTGAGCCTTAATTTGTTCATTTTCGGCTTTCAAATCAGATACTTCGCCTTTTAATCCGGCATTTTGTGCTTTCATAGAAGCCACTTCAGTTTGCATTGCATATGTAGAGCTGATAGGACCCTTACGGTAACGATCTGCTACAGCAGCTTCGCTATCGCGGTTGCCAACCTTCCAAGTTACACCGGCGTTAGCCATCATATGGCCGTTGCCGCCAGCCCAGGACACGCCTGCATGGAACATTGTGGATTCGTTCTTGTAATGAGCTACGCCCAATGCCAATGCGGAATTACCACGGTAGTTACCATAACCAGCCATGATTTGAGTTGGTTCCATTGGATCGTATTGGATAGGTTTCAATGCGGACAATGCAGCAGATTGTGCACCTACATGACCGATTTCTTCACCCAATTTATCTATGCGAGGGTCAGCTGCAGGGTTAACATGTAAATCGTATTCATGTTTGTTAGGATCTGTGCTTAGATCTGTAACTCGTACAGTGCCATCTGTAGATTTAACAGTTGTTAAGGAATCGCGCAATTGGTTAACGTTTACGCCATCAGTACCATCGATACCAGGTGCAAGGTTAACGATGCGATTACCAGTCATGCTGAGATTACCACCATGAACTTCAAAAGCTGGAGTTACAGCTGCATCACGGTCGTATTTATTACCGCCTGGGTTAGCGTTGATGCGAAGAGTTGCGCCACCGTTGCTGATAGAATTGATTTCAGTCAAGTCGTGAGACAAGCTGTAAGTGATGGAGTTATCAAGTTTATCGTCGCCATCAACATGTTTGCGTTCTACAACCATATTGTCGCCAGCGATGTATTGCGTACCTTTTTCAACTTTTTCAGGGTTCTTAAGGCCTTTAGCCACACCAGAACCATCAGTACCAACGCCAGCATAAACTTTCGCGCCAGAAAGATCAGCGTTTACAGTGTATGTTTTTTGACCAGTTGCGTTATCAGTTGCTTCATCAACGGATACGTTTTGACCAGCTTTTACGATTGTGCCAAGGCCAGTGATAACCTTTTTACCTTCGTTAGTAATGTTGGACAAGTCTTGACGAGCGATACCGGAAATAGTTGCTTTCACAGGGTTGCCGTGTTCGTCAACTAATTGTTTACCAGAACCATCAACATATGTCATTTCAACAGTACCGTTTTTGCTAACTTCGTAGTTACCGTCTTTGATACGAGTATCGTTAGCTTTGGAGATACGTTTAATATCGCCGATGTTAGCACCATTGGAATCTACATCGCCACCAGATTTCACGTTGTGAATTTGTTGGCCACCCATATCAACATTGTTCTTAGTGATAGTAGGACCACCAGTGATAGTCAAACCATCGTTGTTAACTACTGTATCACCAATTGTTACGGAACCATTTGGAGTCAAGTCGATGTTGTTGTTCAATGCGAATTCTACTTTTGCACCATCAGCAGTGTTAGTTTGTTTAACAGTGAGGTTCTTACCACCAGAGAATTCTACAGTTTTACCATCAGTGATGTTTTTAGCTGTTTTATCGGAATCGTTAGTAGTATTACCAGTAGATTTAATATTGAAGCCGTTCATAGTACCAACGCCGTCAGCACTAATTGTCATCTTACCAGCTGCATCTGTAGAAACTTTGATGTGGTCGCCGCCTACAACATTAACTTTTCCGCCTACAGGTTTAACGTCTGTACCGTTAGCTTGGATAGTCCAGATATCATCTAAGTTAGCTACTTGTTTAGTGCCGTTCTTAGTTGTGTACTCGATACGATCATTACCTACATTGTAGTTAATAGTTGTATGAGATGTTGGGCTACCTAAGTGGATTGTGTTAGTTTGAACGCTGTTAAGCTCTTTCAAATCTTTATCCAATGCGAATTCGTAAGTTTGTTCTTCGCCGTTCACAGTTTGTTTTACGTTCAAGTTTTTACCTGCGCCGTAATTTACTGTGCTGCCAGGTTTAACGATTGTTGCAGTGGATGTACCTACCACATTACCTGTTGCATTAGCTTTCCAACCGGAGTTGTTGATTGTATCAACTACAGTTTTAACTGTTGCGATACCATCTTTACCATCTACGCCTGGTTTGCCGTCTGTACCTTGTTTGATGTTGCCAAGGTTAACGTCGTATTTAACTTGACCATTTGCATCAACGGAAGCAGATGTGTAGTTACCATCAACGAAGTTCAAGCCTTTAGACAATTTAACGGATTGAGTGTTAGTGCCGTTAGCAGAGTATTTCAATTCTGCATCGCCAAGGTTAACGCCAGTAGCACTTACCTTGTAGATTGTTTGACCATCAGCACCAGTACGGGATGTTACTTTTACGTTATCCCCTTCTTCAACCTCAGTCTTAGCGGATTTCAATTGTTTTACGTTAACTGCATCAGTATCGTTTACGCCAGCTTTCACATTAGTGATGTTATAACCACCAACATTTACATTGCCGCCGTCGAATTTGAATTCATTACCGCCGATTGTGAAAGTAGCAGGACCACCGTTTTTAATCGTATTAATGTTGTTCAAGTCCTTAGCCAAACCGATGTTGATTTCGCTGTTGCCATCAGCACCTTGCGTGATGCTTGTTTTGATGTTAGAGGAATCGTATTCGGAATCAGCTTTAGCGCCTGTGCCTTTAACAGTTACTTTGGAGCCAAGTTTATTTTTCTTTTCGCCACCGGAGTTAGCGTCGAAACGTAAACCATCATCCAATGTAGCTACTTCGTGTTTATTGTTGTCATGATCTTCGTAAACGATGCGAGTTACGCCGTCAGCGCCTTTTTCGCCTTTCATAGTAAGACCGTCTTTGCCGTCCTTACCATTTAAGCCGATGGAGCCGTCTTTACCGTTGATGACAACGGAGGAACCATCTTTACCGTTTACACCAATCTTACCGTCAACACCGTCTTTGCCATCTTTACCAACTTTGATGTCATCGGACAATGCATAGTTGTAAGTATGATCGCCTGTTACAGCATTAACGATTTGTTCAACAGTTAAGTTTTTACCAGCACCGAAGTTTACAGTTGTGCCAGGTTTAACGATTGTTGCAGTATGGTTATTGACTGTGTTACCAGTAACATCACCTTTCCAGCCGGAGTTGTTGATTGTATCAACTACAGTTTTAACTGTTGCGATACCATCTTTACCATCTACGCCTGGTTTACCGTCAACGCCGTCTTTCACCTTACCGATTGTTACGTCGTATTTAACTTGACCATTTGCATCAACAGAAGCAGATGTGTAGTTACCGTCAACGAAGTTCAAGCCTTGAGACAATTTAACGGATTGCGTGTTAGTGCCGTTAGCGGAGTATTTCAATACTGCATCGCCAAGAGCTACGTCATTCGCATTAACAGTGTAAATTGTATGACCGTCATTACCATAAGTTGTGTCTACAGTTACGTTATTACCAGCCTTAACTTCTGTTTTAGCTTTTTTCAATTGTTGTACGTTAACTGCATCAGTGTCATTTACACCAGCATCTACGTTAACAATTGTTTTATTACCAGCGTTGATACCAGTCTTAGTAATGGAAGGACCACCAGAGATAGTCAAGCCATTGTTATTAACTACAGTATCGCCAATTGTTAAGGAACCAGATGGAGTCAAGTTCACTTCTTTGGACAATTGAACCTTCAACTTGCCATCTACGTTATTCACGCCGATGTTGTTGTCAGTCAATTTAGTGCTGTTTGCACCACCAACGATATCCATTGTTTGGTTCAATTTCTTAGCGATTACTTTGGATTTATCAGCGCCTTGTGCATCGTCGCCAGCATATTTCATGCCGTCATCCAATGTAGCAACTTCGTGTTTATCATGGTTGTGGTCTTCGTATACGATACGAGTGATACCGTTAGTACCATTTTTACCGTCTACGCCATCTTGACCTTTTTCGCCACGGATAGTAAGACCATCTTTACCGTCCTTACCATTGAGGCCGATAGAACCGTCTTTACCATTGATCACAACGGAGGAACCATCTTTACCGTTAACACCGATCTTACCATCAACGCCGTCTTTACCATCTTTACCAATCTTAATGTCGTTGGACAATGCATATGTATATGTTTGTTCACCAGTTGCATTATCGATATGTTGAGCAATTGTCAAGTTATCGCCTGCTGCATAGGAAACAGTCTTGCCGTTGCCTACAGCTGTAACTGCATGGTTACCAACTACATTGCCTTTCGCATCAGTAGAGAAGGAATAACCGTCTTTGATTTGATCAGCCAAACCGGACAAGTCGATTTTCGCAATTGTACCAGCTTGGTTAGCGCCGTTACCATCGTTGTATTTCAATGTTACGGATTTGCTTGCTGTATCGTAAGCGTAAGATGTAGTTGTTTCACCAGTACGATTAGATGTTGTAGGAGCAATGTGCAAATCGTTAGCTTTGGAAATTGTCTTAACGTCGCCGATATTAGCACCGTTTGTATCATCAGTGGAGTTGTTGTTTACGATACCAGATTTAAGGTTCGTAATGTTGTTGCCACCCATGTTCACATTGCCGCCGTCGAATTTGAATTCGTTGCCGCCGATTGTGAAAGTAGCAGGGCCACCGTTCTTAATTGTGTTGATGTTGTTCAAGTCTTTAGCCAAACCGATATTGATTTCGCTGTTACCATTAGCACCTTGGGTGATGCTTGTTTTGATGTTAGAGGAATCGTATTCGGAATCAGCTTTAGCACCTGTACCTTTTACAGTAACTTTGGAGCCAAGTTTATTTTTCTTTTCGCCACCGGAGTTAGCGTCGAAACGTAAACCATCATCCAATGTAGCTACTTCGTGTTTATTGTTGTCATGATCTTCGTAAACGATGCGAGTTACGCCGTCAGCGCCTTTTTCGCCTTTCATAGTAAGACCGTCTTTGCCGTCCTTACCATTTAAGCCGATGGAGCCGTCTTTACCGTTGATCACAAC
>NZ_ALKL01000021.1:0-51908 GCF_000286635.1 Veillonella sp. ACP1
AATTTTGTTGTTAGTTCCTTCTGTGTATCCATTAGAATATGGAAGTAAGAATGCATTAGTTAATTGCGTCATCCATGCAGGAAATGATGTAAAGAAGTTATTAAATTCATTTAAGCCAGATGCTTTTACTAATTCCAACCAATGCGTTAAATGTGCAGCTATTCTTTGTTTACCATAGATTGAAAAGATTTTTCTAAAAGAAAGTTTTAAAGCATATGCTTTTCGTAAATCATCAGATATTCTAAGTATTTCACATAGTTTAATATGTTCGGCTTCCGTTAAATGGTCTGGATGCTTCATTAGTACACGTCGATTCTGTTTTAACATACGTGAATAAGCAGCCAGTTTATGTTGCTCACGCTTTCTAACTCGCTCTACCGCCCAATCTACAAGTCGACATACATGGTATCGATCACAGATAATATGCGCATGTGGAAATAGCGCCTCCATGATGCGCTTAAATTGTATGGACATATCCATTACAATAAACTTAACTTGTAGGCGATCCTTATGTTTAAATGATGCAAAATAGTGGATTAATGCTTGCGTATCACGTTTCGGTAAAATATCTAATATTTCATGTGTATCTGGATTAGTTAAATTAACTTGGTATTGGTAGCCTTCTGCATTTCCTTTAAACTCATCAATACCAATCACAGTGGGTAAGGTCTTGGGCTTAGGTATAGTGATCATAGAGCAATAACGTAATACTGTAGTAATAGATGTATCACACTCGTTAGCAATAGCTGTATAGGTTACACTTTCAGTAAGTTTATCAAATAGCATTCTAATATTAGTTACACTTAGTTGCATATGTTTTCGTACAAATGGATTGCTTTCAGCAAAAGAATGACCACAATGCGGACAAATATACCGACGCTGTCTGTATTTTCCAATTAGTGGACCTCGTTGTACTTTTCCAAACTTTACAGTACGTATGCGGTAATCCTTAATATGCTTTGTGGTTTCTCCACACTTTGGGCAAATATGTGATGTTGCTGGTAATTCTATGTCAAAAATAAATACTCCGTCTAATTCATAGCTATTTGTAATATATTCTTGTTTTACATTATGTAAAAATTCAGTATAATCAGTAGTAGGCATATAAGCTCACATCCTTTCTTTAGGACTTTGACACTTTTATTGTAAAGCATGTGAGCCTTATATGCTTATTTTTTTGCAAAAAAATAATGTTGGAAGTGACACCGTAGTGGTGTCACCCCAACATTTATTATAGAGCCTAAAATTGGCACCTAGATTTCTATAAGGAAACCTTAGGTGCCAATTCAAATATAATTATATGAAATTGTTGATTATAGCATTTCTACCAGCATGATACTGATTATCGATGATCCCAAGGACCATCACGCAAATCTTGTTCCCAATAGTACTCAACCTTCATATCACTGCGTTTAACCTTGTCGAACATCTTAGAACGTGCCGAAGTCATCACATTTTCGCTATGCTTACCACCAAAGTACGCATATTTAGACTTACCTAAGGTATACATAACAGATACATACGGTTCTACAGAACTAATATTACTTTTACCAATTCCTAAATCTACAGAAATATGAGGCGTCACATTCATTTTAGCGCCTACCTTTAATCCATGTATAGATTGCCACTTATGTTGGTCAATATAGTACATCACTTCTGGATGCTCTCCTGGAGCTTTTGTTTTCCAATGATATCCTTCCACATAACTAGATAACCAACGAGCATTCTTATAATCACGTGTATACCGTATATCAAAGCCATCCAGTACATGTTCATAAGAATAACGAGGTGTTCTTCGAATACCATTAGGTGGTGAACTTAAGCTATCATGGAAGTCTATTGCCCGTGGTACTTGACGCAAAGGTGTGTTAATGTCATAAGGCCCCACCGTTTTTTCTGATAGTCCATGGTAAACATTGACACTAATCGTATTTAGACCAGCTACATATTCTAATCCTGCACTAACACGAGAAAATTTATCCTTAAATGCATAGTCATAGAATACATTGGCGCCGACGTAGGCATGCTCATGTGTACTAAGGCGACGATAGCCAACACCAGCAGTACCGACAACACCAAGCGTATCATGTTCTACTACTTCACCTTTATCAATATAGGTACCTTGACCGTCAATTCTTCCAAAATCTGAATCCGAACCATTCCAATATGTAGTAGTGGAAACTTTTTCGCCACCATTACCATCTAAGCGCCCCTGTACAAAAACCATAGATTTATCATATTTCTTTATAGGTTGCAATGTTTCTATAAAATACTTTGCGTTCATTTTCTGCTTAGAGTTATGATTACGATAATGGAATCGTGTATCATAGCTTAGATTATTATCAGTCATTTGTTTATTAGGCATTGCATAATCATGATAAGAATCTTTATGAGTACCTTGTACCCCAATACCAATATCCGTACGATCCATCCAGCTACTTTGTTCAGTATCCCCAGCTTTTACATCAGTATTCACATCTGCAGCCATCGTTCCCACACTTAGACTGCACATAAAAGCTCCACAAACAAGAGCTTTCAGTATTAATTTGTCTTTCATTTCTAACTCCTCTCTTACACATTCATTCCAATAATGAATATAAGATGAACATACTTTATTATACATATAATCTAAAGCGCTGACAACTATAGAGAAGGAAAAATTTATGTGTTAAAATATATGTATTATATACATCGGAGCAACATTATGAAATCAAAAGCATTAACAATAGCAATCATTATTGCCATCATAGCCGCACTGAGCGCTATGTGGTATTTCTTATGGTACATTCCTCATACACCAGCCTATACGTTCCAAACTATCCGAGAAGCCGTAGAAAATAAAGATGCGGACACGGTATTGGAGCACATCGATACAACATCATTAGTAAAAAACATCGTCACCCGTGAGGGCAACACCTATGTGGATACATCCTCACCTCTAGGCAAGGCCGCTGTGGCAGCAACGAAAACATTCGGCCCAGCCCTTCTTGATGATGTAATTCGTAAATATGTAGAAGATCCGGATGGTTTCAAATCGACAAATAGTAGTGATTCCAATACTGAAAGCGAAGATACATCCAATACCTTCTCTATGGTAGACCGCATCCAACGGGGTGAATTATTTAAACAACGCCATTTAGAGATTAAAAATATTACCTCTGAAGATGATGGCAACACCGCTACAGTAACCGTAACGATTCACAACACAAAAACAAACCAAACAGCTCCCATCCGAGTACTTATGAAGCACATCGGTGATGGAACTTGGGCTATCTATGATATCCCAGATATCGAAGCACTCTATAAAATCACAAGAAAATAAAGACCTCTTTATGTATCTCAATACGAATAGAGGCTAATGACAGAAAAATCCGACTTTGGCCCTGCGAAGCCCGAAGGGCGTAGACAGACCCGGCCGGTGGAGGATTTTTCTGTTATTGGCCTCTACATACATATTTGATACGAAAGAGGTCTTTTTTTCTTATCGATTTTTAGGTACTATCGCACAAGTTACAGTAACCTGAGATATCAAACGGTTGCTTTCATCATACATATCAAAGCGCCAAACGTGAGATGTTTTCCCTTGTAAGAGTAGCTGTCCTCTAGCAATCAAATTGCCTTCTGCCTTCATAGGGCGCATATGATTGGCGGTTACCGATTGTCCTACAGCAAATTGATCATCCCGAATCAGTTGATTGCTGAGCATACCCGATAAAATTTCGCCAAAGGCCAAAGTAGCGCCACCATTGAGATAGCCTTGTGGTTGCGCGTGATAACTAGTTAAATGCATCACCCCTTGCCCGCTGGTAGGCCCTGTTAACTCAACACAATCGATTTGTAATGCTTCTATCATTGTCATAGTGTTCGTTTCTCCACTGTATATTCCTCAATACGATTATCCAATACATCGACGCCAAGACCATTGCCATTAGGCACTTGCATGACCCCATCGGTAAATAAAATTTCTGGGTCGATAAGATCATGTTCAAAATAGCGATTAGAATTGGATAAATCCCCTGCCATATAAGCATCACCTAAGGCAGCTAGCTGAACATGTAATATCTTTGAGATACCTGATTCAACCATACTGCCAATCCAGTATGGAATACCTGCTTCGCGGCACCGTAAAATAGCAGCACGCGTCTGTATTAAGCCCCCAAGTCGTCCTACTTTTACATTAAGCACATCGATTAATCTATGCTCGATTGCATAAGACAAATCATCATAGGACAAGATTGACTCATCTAGACAAATAAGACTTGTAATCGGCCAATTAGGCAACGATTCCTTCCACGCTTTATAGGTAATCAGATTCGTCATGCTAAAGGGTTCCTCTATGCAGAGCAAATGCAAATCATTATAAGCAGCCACCATATCTAATTGATCATAGGTATAACTTTGGTTAGCATCAACGGCTAAGGCTAACTTTGGATAGGCTTCACGTACAAGTCGTGTCCGTTCATAACCATCACGAGGCGATACCTTGAGTTTAATTCGTTTGCAACCATTAGATACATGCTGTTCCACGATGTCCAATACTTTATCCATGGGCACGTCACCAATGACGATGCCGTTTAAAATGGTAGGTTCCAAGGACTGCCCCATAATATACGACACAGAATTCACGCCTTTTCGGTTGCAGTCCAAATTAATTAATGCATTTTCAAGGCCTGCTATCGTCATGGGCATATTATCGCGTTTTAACCAAAATTGCAACTGACGAATGTATGCCATCAATGGTTTTGGCCGCATCAAGCGCAACTCTAAGATGTAGGTATCTACCAATTGTTTCCATCCGGAGTCAACGGTTTCTGGTGTATAAAACGGATCTGTGAAAGCCACACATTCCCCGTAGCCAACATAGCCTTGTTGGTCCTCGATACGAATGATAATACTTTCACGAACACGAACAGCGCCCTTAGCGGTTTTAAATTCAAATTTTAGCGGTAATGCTACACGATATGTCGTTATAGATTTAAAGTTCAATACATCATTCATGAGAACCTCCATTGGTCTCAGCCATATCGAGATAGGAGGCCAACGATTTACGCACAATTTTACCCGTCCCATTACGTGGCAATGCATCCATAATCGTAATGTATTTAGGCACCTTGTATTTGGCTAGCTTACTAGAAATATAGTCTCGCACGACCATTTCCAAATTGGAACCTAATGCATCTATATCCTCAAAGGCAAGGAATAATGCTGGCACCTGTCCCCATTTCGCATCAGGCACAGGGATAACAGCACATTCCTTCACCCCTTGCATGGCATACACGGTATCTTCAATTTCCTTTGGATAGATATTTTCGCCTCCAGAAATAATCAAATCTGTACGGCGATTTAAAATGTATAAAAAACCATCTTCATCGACATAACCCATATCATCGGTATTAAAATCGCCATGAATCGGTTCGCGATTGATATAGCCACTCATGACCATGGGGCCATTCAAATGGATTTCCCCTACTCCATCCGCATCGGGATTCACAATATGCACGGTCATACCTGGCAAAGGTTTACCTACCGAATCTAGTTTGTTTAGATTGAATAATACAGGCATGGTCACGCTTTGACTAAAGGTTTCTGTCATACCATAGGTTTTATAAATCGGTAACTGCTTTGCTACACACGCATCAACTAGAGGTCGCGGTATAAATTCCCCGCCCAATAAGATGACCCGCAATTGATGGTGAGTAATGCGCGGTTCCAAATTCTTTAAAATAGTAGGCACCAAAGACATCATATTAATGCGCCCATCATGAATATATTGCAGTACTTGTTCTTCGTCATAGGATTCCATAATGGTCATAGCTGTACCATTATACAAAGACCGCATCAAAATAGATAATCCACTTACATGAAACAACGGCAATACCATAAGCCAATTATCCTGTTCAGTTCTGCCTAGCACCTCTTGTGATGCTTGTACATGAGCCTTAATTTGGCCCCATCGAAGTGGCACCGATTTAAACTGTCCCGTTGTAGCACTGGTATTCATAATAGCAGCAATGTCATTGTCATCCACGGTCCAGCCAAAGATATCCTTTACCTCATCATGTAACATAACGCCCATGGATTCGAGTTCAATAGCCTTTACAAATTTTGGTACTTGTTCACGTCGTTTAGCGCTGTGTAACACAGTTGTAATATGTAGCTGACACAACTGATTTTCTATTTCACCCACTGTAAGATGAACATTTAATAAAAGTACCTCTTTACGGACTAGCATAGCGGCCAAGAGATAAACGGCCATCATTACGGAGTTATCCGATACTATAGCGATGCGTGTATCTGGCAATGCTTGTAATCGCGTTGCCACGTGCACAACAGCACTATATATGTCGCGATAGGTATATTCATTTATACATTTACGATTCGGATAGTGCTGTCTTCCATATCGTAACCATTCCATCATCTCACCTCATAGCTAACCATAATACTATAAAACATATACGTATAAGAAAGGCGCCTCATATAGAGGCGCACTGCACTTATTATGTAAAAGGTTCATGTCCATACATAAGGACTGATAACCATATTCCTATTAAGGGAATTTAGGGAATTGTTTGAAGTCTGGTTTGCGTTTTTCTTTGAACGCATCACGACCCTCTTTAGCTTCATCTGTTGTATAGTACATCAACGTTGCATCCCCTGCAAATTGTTGTAACCCTGCAAGACCATCTGTATCTGCGTTGAAGGATGCTTTCAACATGCGCAATGCCATTGGGGACAATGCCAAAATTTCATTACACCATTGAACCGTTTCTTCTTCCAATTTGTCAAATGGTACCACGCAGTTAACCATGCCCATTTCATAAGCTTGAGCAGCCGTATATTGACGGCAAAGGAACCATACTTCACGAGCGCGTTTGTGACCAATCATGCGCGCTAAATAACCAGCGCCATAACCAGCATCGAAGGAGCCTACGCGAGGACCTGTTTGACCGAATTTCGCATTTTCAGAAGCGATGGTAAGGTCACATACGATGTGCAATACATGGCCACCACCGATAGCAAAACCATTTACCATAGCGATAACAGGTTTTGGAATGATGCGGATTAAATGTTGCAAATCAAGTACGTTAAGACGAGGGATATTGTCATCGCCTACATAGCCGCCATTGCCACGCACGCGTTGGTCACCACCAGAGCAGAATGCTTCTTTATCTTCGCCTTGGCCGTGGTTGGCACCAGTCAAGATAATAACGCCGATTTCTGCATCGTCGCGAGCGATTGTGAATGCATCAATAAGCTCGATTACGGTTTTAGGGCGAAATGCGTTTCGCACTTCTGGGCGATTAATCGTGATTTTTGCAATACCATTATAGGTTTCGTAAATTACATCTTCATAATTACGATCCAATACTTTCCAATCAAATTTGCTCATGGATGTTACCTTTCCTTATATAAAAAATCTGCTAAGGCCGTCATAAACGAGCCCGGCTTTTCTAAATGTACATTATGTCCCGCCCCATTGACGATGACATGGTCACAGTTTGGTAAATTACTAAACCGCTCTTCTCCTATTGTAGTATATTTTGTATCTAACGCGCCACTAATATATAGAGATGGCATAGATAATTCTTGTAATCGATGGCCTACATAAGGCATAACGCCCTGTCCTGAGCCGCGCAACGTAGCTGCTAATGCATAAGGACTATTGTGTGCACGACGTTGAAACAACTTGTCATGTACAATTGGTGAAAGCTGGCTTTGGCTTTCAAAAATAGAGATTTCCGACCATTTAGTGGCAAACCAATGCCCATCATTATCCTCTATATCTGATGCCAATTGATCATCTGATTCTTTACGCGCTCGCCGTTCTGCATCAGATTCAATGCCAACAGAACCACTTTCTAAAATGAGGTTTTCAATTTCTGAACCATAGTCAAGAGCGTAAATCAATGCTAATCGTGCCCCCATGGAGTATCCCATGAGCGAGTAACTTTCACCTGCGACGGCGGAAATTACTGTATGCAAATCACGGAGCATGGTAGGGATAGAAAAGGCACTCTCATCCTCTGGAATATCCGAATCGCCATGACCAATCGTATCGATACGGATAAGCTGATAGCCCGGTACGACGATGCCATCCCAAGTGTATCCAGACTCAGAAAAACCATGTAGGCACACAAGAGGTTTTCCAGCGCCAGCCAATGTAACACCATATCGATATTCACCAAGATCGACATACATGCGAAGTGCTGGATTATATATGGAGTTATCTATAATACTGCAAGCATATTGGCTCATAGTCGGTCCTCCTTGTTTGTAGGAATCGTCGTATATAGCTTATGTAATTCCCGACTTCGTTCTTTAGATGTGGGGATTTCAATGACATGAACACCTGCTGATCCTACATAGTTTTGTAACGCATTTTGCAATTCATCATTATTGGCAACACGTACAAAGTCGATACCATATAGTGTAGCAAGGCCACTATAGTCTAGACCTTGTGCGGTGCTAAATAAGTAATCAAAATGCGGAGTTCCCTTTTGCGGCAAATATTCAAAAATGCCTCCTCCATCATTATTGTGAACAATGATGGTTAAATTTAACGGATGCGTTTTCGCCACAGCAAGACCATTTAAATCGTGAAAGAATGTTAAATCCCCCGTAAGCAATACGGTAGGAACGCCATTAGTAGCTAAGCCGAGGGCCGTCGAAACGGTACCATCAATACCGTTAACGCCACGGTTACCGTAGATGGTAGCGTCATGGCGATTACCAGCCCAAAAATAATCCATATCTCGAATGCTCATACTATTGGCAACTACAATTTGACTATGTTGTGGTAACAGTTCTTGTAAGAGATGAATTGTACGTCCTTCAAATAGTTCCTGTTCTTGACCTACTGTATCGAGTTGTTTACGCCCCACTGCATCTACGTCAATCCATGTAGATAGATAGTTATTACCATCTGTATCTAAGTTCTCATCAATACCGTCTGTACAGTCATTATGTTCCATTGAATGAAGCTCCGGAATCTGTGTGTTCAATGCCTCTACTAAGCCTTGTGGTGTCGATTGTACGAAGAGCGTTGTATTCCCTGCGGGATTCGTGTAATCCATAGTTGGACTAACAGAAATGATAGCCCTATCCTTCATGGATGCCACCCACTGCTGAACGCGTTTAGATACGACCATCTGACCAATTTGCAAAATGCAATCTGGTTGTAATACGTCACGATACGCTTCTTGCGTCAGTACTGCATCGTAGGATGTGATGACCCGTTCATCACGAACGCTACGCATATTAGATAAGGGATCGCCTAAAATTGGCGCATTGAACATATAGGATAAAGTAAGAATAGCCTCTATGTCATCAGGATTAGCACTTGGGCCAGCTAACATAAGCACCTTTTTATTCTTAAGAAGGTCATATATAGCACGCACATCGCTTGGTTGAATCGTTCCACTCACAACAGAAAATGGAAGTCGTCCACATTCAAAATGCTTTCGATCTAACTTCGGTACTAACGGTTCAAAGAGTGGTACATTGATATGCACTGGTCCCCGTTTCACATCCATAGCCTTCATGTAGGCCTTCCGAGCTACTAAGCGTGGATACGTATAGTAATGGTCCTGTTGTGGTACAGCTAATTCTTCGTAATAATTAACGGCTGTTCCGAATAGTTTTTGTTGGTCCACCGTTTGTGGAGCCCCTACATGTTGCAATGTATGAGGTCGATCGGCGGACAAAATAATCAAGGGTACACCGCTATATTGTGCTTCTAGTACAGCCGGCATATAATGGGCCACCGCTGAACCCGATGTGCACACGAGAATTACAGGCTTGCTATGGGCTTTAGCAACGCCTAACGACATGAACCCCGCAGACCGTTCATCAATATTCATATAGGTTTCAAAAGCACCATGTTCACGAAATAACATGGCCATCGTTGTAGAGCGAGAACCAGGGCTAAACACGGCATGCGTGATGCCTAATTGGGCGAACTCATCTACCAAGGTAGCGATATATTCATTCATGTAATTTCTCCGTAATCTAGATGAGGTACATAGTCCTCATCATAGTTATTTCGCACTAGTTCTATACCATTTATAAAGCATCTAGTATAGTACGCATTTTATTATTCGTTTCTATATACTCTTCATCCGCATCGGAATCAGCAACTACACCACATCCAGCATACGCATACAGAACATTGTCCATAATGAGTGCTGATCGAATGGCAACAACAATGATGCCATCCCCCATATCCTTCATAAAGCCAAACGGAGCGGCATACATACCACGCTCGTGTGCTTCATATTGTTGTAGTAAGGCCAACGCCTTATCTCTTGGTTCTCCCCCAAGTGCTGGTGTAGGATGTAATAACTTCGCCCATTCAATGAGCGACTTTGTGCTATCCTTGGCCGTTATGATGGTTCTCAAATGATAGAGATGGGCAAGCTCCATAATCTCTGTTTTACCAACAGAAACATCTTGAGTGACCTCGTTCATTGTATGTACAATACGATCTCGAACGATATTGTGTTCAAACAGATTTTTCTCGTCTGTTAATAACTGTTCCTTGGTCCATGCATGAGGTCCATCCTTTGGCGCTGTTCCAGCTAGTGCATAACTAAGGATTTCATCACCACGATGACGCACCAAAATTTCTGGAGAAGCTCCCACAAAGGTACGGCCATCCTTTTCATAGCCAAAGATAAAACAGTTCGGATTATTTTCAACCAAGTTTGCCAAGATACTCGCCACATTAAACGGTGTATCACTTGTAAATTGCACCTCACGAGATGCAACCACCTTTGTCATCTCCCCACGACTAATGCCATCCGAAATAGCATTCATCAAATTATCCCAATCAGATTTATCATCACTAGTTTCATGGAAATCATGACGAATATGAGGCACTTCCATGTCTTCGATGCTAACGCTTTCACCAGCATACAAATAAAAGGATTCCCCATTTTCTACGATATAGTAATGGGTAAATGCAATCATTTCATGCCCCATGCCTGACCATTTTGGGTCCTTTGATGTGTCAAAAAAAGTATCCCCATAAAACACGTACGCATAATTATGGCGGTCCTCGTCATCTTTAACTGTGGCTAGACGTTTAGCGCCTACAACAATACGATCACTTTGCCGATCCACCCAAAAAACGCGTTCCTCGTTGGGGAAATTAAGCCAAAAGGCTACGGGACTATTCAGTTGTAACGGTTCTTTATTATAAATCATAATGGTATATCGCTATTACAAAGAAAACAGACTCTATTACAGCACCGAATGTCATCTACATTGGTGTTTCTATGTATATCGATATTATTATATCACGGGTACCTGCTAAATTATAGGCAATAAAAATCCCCTACACCATATGCATACACATATAGTATAGGGGATTATGTATTATTTGAAAGCTTTTGCACCAATATCCTTACGATATTGCATACCCTTAAAGGTAATATGATCTACGCGCTCATAGGCACGGTCTAAAGCAGTTCGTAGGTCCTTACCAAGTCCTACAACACCAAGAACACGACCTCCATTTGTAACATAATGGTCACCTTCTAACCTCGTGCCAGAATGGAAGATGATGGATGTATCATATTGTACGAGTTCACCTAAGATGACATCACCTTTAGATGAGGTTTCTGGGTAGCCCTTTGAAGCGAGAATAACGCAGGCAGCAGAAGAGTCTTTCCACTTCACCATATTGGACTGCAATGTACCAGTAGCACAGGCCATCATAATTTGGCCTAAATCACCATCTAACAAAGGCAATACAACTTGTGTTTCTGGGTCGCCAAAGCGCGCATTAAATTCTACCACCTTAGGACCTTCATTGGTAATCATAAGGCCTGCATAGAGGCACCCCACATATGGCATACCTTCTTTTGCCATAGCTGCTACCATAGGCTCTAAAATAGTCTTCATCGCTTCGTCTCGCAATGCTTCGGTTAACACAGGTGCTGGTGCATAAGTTCCCATACCACCCGTATTAGGACCCTTATCGCCATCAAAAATGCGTTTATGGTCTTGAGACGCAATCATAGGAACCACGGTTTTACCATCTACAAAGGCAAGGAGGCTCGCTTCTTCACCTTCCATGAATTCCTCAATAACAACGGTGCTACCAGCTTCACCAAAGCGGTTACCACTGAGCATATCATCAACGGCTGCATTGGCTTCGTCAATGGTCATGGCCACAACAACACCCTTGCCGGCCGCTAAACCATCTGCTTTTACCACAATAGGTGCTCCTGTTTTAGCGATGAATTGTTTCGCTTCATCTGCATCGGAGAATACGCCATACGCAGCAGTTGGGATATTGTATTTTTTCATAAGGTCTTTAGCAAACACCTTGGATCCTTCTAGTTGAGCTGCCGCTTTAGATGGTCCGAACACAGGAATTCCCGCATCATTCAACACATCTGCAAGACCTGCCACAAGAGGCGCTTCAGGACCTACAACAACAAGGTCCACCTTATTATCTTTCAAAAAACGAATAAGATGATCCGTATGAGACCAATCGATGCCCACTAATTCTGCACAATTTTTCATAGCCGCACTGCCAGGAACGGCGTATACCTTTTCTACACTCGGACTGATGGATAAACGCCAAGCAATTGCATGTTCACGGCCACCATTTCCGATTACGCAAACCTTCATAATTACCTCTAATGTTTAAAATGACGAATACCTGTAAATACCATTGCAATGCCGGCTTCATCAGCAGCCTTAATGGATTCTTCATCACGGATAGAACCACCTGGTTGGATAATAGCAGCTATACCGTGTTTAGCCGCCGTTTCTACGGTATCGCCAAATGGGAAGAATGCATCAGATGCAAGAACGGCCCCTTTTGCAGCCTCTCCGGCTTGTTCAAGAGCAATTTTAGCAGAACCAACGCGGTTCATTTGACCGGCACCGACGCCGAGTGTCCGTTTCTCATTGGAGATTAAGATAGCATTGGATTTCACATGTTTTACAAGCTTCCATGCAAATTCAAGAGCTTTCCACTGTTCTTCTGTAGGTTGCGCCTTTGTAACAACCTTATAGTTAGCACGGTCTTCTACGATATCATCTTCCGTTTGTATGAGCATGCCACCAGATACCTTTTTCACGGTTACTTGACCAGATTCAGGTTTGGATAGTTCGATGAGACGAATGTTTTTCTTCGCTTCCAAAATGGTTAAGGCTTCTTTTGTGAAAGCTGGCGCCATGATGACTTCTAAGAAAATTTTGCTCATTTCTTCGGCCGTAGCCGCATCGACTTCGCGATTGAGCGCAACGATACCGCCAAAGGCGGATACGGAATCGGCTTCATAGGCATTAACATACGCATCATGCAATGTGGCTGCCGTTGCGGCACCACATGGATTCGTGTGCTTAATAATACATGCAGCTGGATCAGTAAATTCCCATACCATATTCCACGCAGCTTCCATATCGACGATATTGTTATAGGATAACTCCTTGCCGTGCAATTGTTTCAATGCACCCATGCCATGAGCCTTGCCAATTTCTTTATAAAAAGCTGCCTTTTGATGCGGATTTTCGCCATAACGAAGATCCATAACCTTTTCATAAGCGCTTAAATATTCAGGAGGTGTAGGGCCTTCTCCAATTACACCACTCATATAATTGGCAATCGCTGTATCATAAGCAGCTGTATGAGCAAAGGCTTCTTTAGCTAATGCAAAACGATACTCTTGCGTCAATGCACCATTCGTTTTAAGCATGTCTAAAATTTCATCATAGTGATCAGGGTTAACCACAATGCCTACATAGGCATTATTTTTAGCTGCAGAGCGCACCATGGTTGGGCCCCCAATATCGATATTTTCAATAGCATCTTCTAATGAAACATTTGGTTTTGCAATCGTTTCGCGGAAAGGATATAAGTTTACTACCACTAAATCGATTGGCAAAATACCATGTTTTTCCATAGCAGCTTGATGCTCTGCATTATCACGAATCGCTAAGATGCCACCATGTACCTTTGGATGTAATGTTTTTACACGGCCATCCATCATTTCAGGAAAGCCTGTAAGAGATTCTACGGCCTTTGCAGGAACGCCTGCATCAGTAATAGCTTTCAACGTGCCACCTGTAGAATAAATGGTTACCCCTAAATCTACAAGACCTTTGGCAAAGTCAACAATACCTGTTTTATCAGAAACACTAAGTAATGCGTTTTGAATCATCGTTCCTCCTAAATATAATGTACAATGCGTCCTTCTATACGCAATGCATCTTCACAGAACAAGCGAAGTGCTTCACGATAGGTAGCATGTTCTACGGGCAATAATCGTTCGGACAAAGTATCCTCTGTATCATCAGGGTATACAGGAACTGTATTTTGCATGATGATAGGGCCTGTATCCATACCGGCATCCACGAAATGAACGGTACAACCCGTTACTTTTACGCCCGCATCAATAGCCTGTTGATGACCATGAAGGCCTGGAAAGGATGGCAATAAAGCGGGATGAATATTTAAAATCTTATGTTCATAGCGAGCAATAAGGCCAGCACCTACGATACGCATATAGCCTGCCAATACAATACCATCCACACAATACGGCTCAAGAGCATCCAATTGAGCTTGTTCAAAGGCTTGCTTTGAATCAAATTGACTACGTTCAATAGCAATGAGTGGAATGCCCCAGCCTTTAGATCGTTCTACAATACCAGCATCTGCATGGTCTGTAATAATAACGACAAACTCTCCATTGATAAGCCCCTCTTGCATCGCCTTATACAAGGCTTCGCCATTTGAGCCTCTACCGCTAGCAAATAGAGCAAGCCGCTTTTTAGCTACGGAATTAGTCATTAAATACCGCCCCTTTTACGACAACAGGACCTTCGCCTGCAACGATGCGACCAATTTCATATACCGCTTCATTGCGGCTTTCAAGGTTAGCTTTCACCGCATCTACATCATTAGCATCGACGATGAGAATCATACCAATCCCCATGTTAAATGTGCGGTACATTTCATGCCAATCTACATTGCCCCATTCTTGCAATTTTGTAAATACCGGAAGGCGTGGCCATGTATCACAATCTACCTCAGCAGTTACACCATCAGGTAGAACGCGCGGAATATTTTCATAGAAACCACCGCCCGTAATATGAACTATGCCTTTGATGTAATTTTCTTTAATCAACGGCAACACAGCTTTAGGGTACAAGCGTGTTGGCGTTAATAATTCTTCCCCAAGGGTTTTGCCAAATTCAGGAATGTCTTGATCTATGGAGAAACCCTTATGGTCGAAAACGATTTTACGAACCAAGGAGAACCCATTGGAATGAACACCGGAGGATGGCAAACCAAGAATAACGTCACCAGCTTTAATATGTTCACCAGTAATCAATTTAGGTCGATCTACAATACCTACGGCAAAACCTGCCACATCATAGTCGCCTTCACCATAGAAACCAGCCATCTCAGCTGTTTCCCCACCGAGGAGAGCACAACCGGACTCTTCACAAGCATTAGCAACGCCGCGTACGATATCAGCCACTTGTACAGGATCAAGTTTACCAACCGCAACATAGTCTAAGAAAAATAGAGGCGTTGCACCTTGTACGAGAATATCATTGACACTCATAGCCACACAGTCTTGGCCGATTGTATCATGTTTATCCATCATGATAGCGAGACGCAATTTAGTGCCAACCCCATCTGTACCAGATACGAGCATTGGTTCTTGCATGGAATGGCCTGCCAAAGAATAGAGACCACCAAAGCCACCTAAATCACCTACAACACCTGCTGTATATGTTCTTTTTACGGATTCTTTCATCAACTCTACGGCTTTATTACCGGCATCGATATCTACACCTGCATCACGATAGGTTAATCCTGTTTTATTCGAGCACATATTTGACCCCTTCCTCTTGTTCTGTAGGCACATCTACCCTGTAATCACCATTGAAACAAGCGAAACATAAATCCGCTTCTGGTACGCCACTAACAGCTCGGCACAAGCCTTCTTTTGATAGATAATGCAATTTATCTGCCTTAATATAATCTCTTATTTCTTCAATTGTATGTGTGGCCGCAATCAATTCTTTACGAACCGACGTATCAATACCATAGTGACAAGAATATTCGATAGCCGGCGAGCTAACACACATATAGATTTCCTTAGCGCCTGCCTCTTTTAACATCTTAACGATAAGGCCGCTTGTGGTACCACGCACGATAGAGTCATCGATTAATACAATACGTTTACCGCCTACAACCTCTGGCATAGCATTTAGTTTCATGCGCACAGCTAGTTCCCGTTCTTCTTGGTTAGGTTTGATAAATGTACGTCCACTGTATCGATTTTTAATCAACCCTTCTGCAAAAGGGATACCCGACGCACGAGCATATCCAAGAGCAGCCGTCGTGCCAGAGTCTGGAATAGACATGACGATATCTGCATCATATTTAGTTTCATTATATAGTTCACGTCCCATATTGAGTCGTGTTTCATATACAGATTGGCCATCGATTTTACTATCGGAGCGCGCAAAATAAATATATTCAAAGACACAAAGTTTTTTATCAATTTTTTGAGGTTCTGCATAGATTGTGCTGCGCACACCACGATCATCGATGATAACCATCTCACCTGGGTCAATATCGCGAATAAATTCAGCTTTTATAGCATCAAAGGCGCAGCTTTCACTAGATAATACATAGCCATGTTCAGTCTTGCCCAAACAAAGCGGTCTAAAGCCTTGAGGATCGCGAACCCCAACGAGAGAGTCGTTAGTGGTAATAACCAAGGAAAAGGCCCCTTCGATTTGACGTGCCGCATCAGCAATGCGTTCCTCTTGCGTTTCAGCCTTAGAACGAGCGATTAAGTTAACGATAACCTCTGAATCCATAGTTGTTTGAAAAATGGAACCATCTGCTTCAAGTTGACGACGGATGCCTAGAGCATTCGTCAAATTGCCATTATGGGCTACTGCAATTTGGCCACCTTGATAATGGATTACAAGAGGTTGAATATTACGTGGATTATTAGAGCCTGTTGTAGAATACCGAACATGACCAGTCCCCATATGGCTTTTTAATGTTGGTAATTCCTTGATAGCCTCGGTCAATAAACCCATACCTTTTTTTAGAGCCACTTCATTACCATCGGTAATAGCGATACCTGCGCTTTCTTGACCGCGGTGTTGAAGGGCAAACAATCCCCAGTATACATATCGTGCAACGTCAACAGTGCGGTCAAACACACCAAAGACGCCACATTCTTCATGCCATTTGTCAAAAATTGGATCGTAGTTCATCAATAACCCCCAGGTTATGCACGTTCGCCCGTTAAGCGGAATAACATTTCTTTATAAGCTTCTTCGATATTGCCAAGGTCGCGACGGAAACGGTCTTTGTCGAGTTTTTCACCTGTTGTGGCATCCCAGAAACGGCATGTATCAGGAGAAATTTCGTCACCAAGCAATACTTCTCCATTATGTGTACCAAATTCAAGTTTAAAATCGACTAATGTTACATTCTTAGTAGCCAAGAAGTTTTTAAGGATATCGTTAACCTTCATAGTAATTTCGGAAATTCTATCCAATTGTTCTTGCGTAGCCCAGCCAAGAGCTGTGATTTGAGATTCGTTGGCAAATGGATCGCCAAGTTCATCATTTTTGTAGCAGAATTCAAGAATTGGATGTTTAAGAGGCGTACCTTCTTCAATGCCAAAACGTTTAGCCATAGAACCAGCAGCAATATTACGAACGATAACTTCTAGAGGAACAATGTTCAACGTCAATACTGTTTGGTTACGGTCATCTTCACGACGAACGAAATGTGTTGGAACGCCTTCTTTTTTCAATAATTCAAAGAAGAATGAGGAAATTTTATTATTCAATACGCCTTTACCAAGGATAGTATCATGTTTTTCACCATTAAATGCAGTGGCATCATCTTTGTAGTGAACAATATATGTTTCCTTGTCATCTGTTTGATACACTTGTTTTGCTTTGCCTTCGTATAAAAGTGTTAATTTTTCCAAATCGATATTAGCCATGATAGTAATCCTCCTATGTAATAATTATTTATTTAATTCTGCTTGTAATGCAGCATTATCTGCTAAAACCTTGTCAGCCATATCTTTGCGATAGGCAACATATTTTTCTTTTAGTTCCTTGTTGAAAGTAGCACCGATTTGTACTGCAAATAATGCAGCATTTTTTGCACCATCTACGGCCATTGTTGCTACTGGCATACCAGACGGCATTTGTACGATTGCCAAGAGGGAATCAATGCCCTTTAATGCTGTCGCATTAAGAGGAATACCGATAACAGGTACGGTTGTAAAACTTGCCACCACTCCAGGTAGATGGGCTGCAGCGCCTGCACCTGCGATAAAGGCGATTGCTCCTTCTGCTTCAAGGCGTTCCACAAAAGACTTAACAGCCTCTGGTGTACGATGCGCAGAAGCAATCACCATTTCATAAGGAATATTGAATTCATCTAATATAGCAGATGCTTTTTTCATCGTGTCTAGGTCAGATTTACTGCCCATGATAATGCCAACCTTCATTGTTCCTCCTTAATAAAAAAACTCGACCTAAAAAGGCCGAGTTTACGCACTGATAGCGTTAGCAGAAATAGTCATAATAGTAACGGATGTTAGGTTTATATGTCTCTTCATGATAACGCCTCCTTATCTGTATCTAAATTGTATCAGACCAATTTGTATCGGTCAATCATTTTTCGAATAATAATTATATTAGTTTTTATAATCGTTCATTGTATTCCGAACTATATAGTGCTTATATTAAAAATTACACAGTGTGATACGAATAATAATTATTATATACGAATGTACATTGATAAAAAAAGACTTCCACACATAGGTATGGAAGTCCCTTGTATTCTATTCCCTATTCACACGATATACTATCGTATAAGGAATATCATATTTTATTGTACATTGCTTTCAAAAGCAGCTTTTAAATCGCCAACGGCCTCAGGAATATAATCCACAATCGACGTCATTAAAGCATACATCAACTCTGGTATAAACTCATCATTAGCACACATGTAGACGCAATCTAAATACAATGTAGAGTCTTGTTCATCAATATAAAATTTATAGTTTTTATACGTTGCATTTTCACGGTTGATCAATGCGTTGATAGCCGCCATATTTCGGGCAGTAACCTTTTCAGGGCCAAGCACTAAACGGATAACACTATAAATACTATTATCTAAGATCACGAACATCGGCATATCCCAAAGCGGTGATTTAATATAGGATCGATATACAACTGTACCATCTTCATCATCAAAATCTTTGCGCTCAAAAGCCGTTACTTCTTCTGCCTTCATAAATTTATCAAAGGCTAATGCTTTAGGATTCATACTAACCTCTTATTTTGCTTGTCCTACAATTTTCAAAATTTCTGGATGAACTTCATCTAAATGCGGTTTAATAACCTCTAACATAAGATTAACCAATACTGCTGGTTCAAATGTTTCAGCTGTAGATGGCACAGAAATATCAGTGTAAATATTGCTGTCTTCATCATTTACATAGTATTTTGTCACTTTAAATTGTTGGTTAAGCTCATTCAATTTAGGCAATACTTTTTTAATGGCTGCATCTGTAATGCTCGTTGTTGTAACTGCAACACGAATATAGGAGAATACAGAATCATCCAACACGATAAAAACAGGTAAAGAATTACCATGAATTTCTAAACGACCATGGTATACAACCGTATTGTATTCATCGCCTTCAATAACATCCTTTGTAAACCATGTATTACCAGATTTTTCAATGTCCGCTACTAGTACATCAAATTTCTCAGCTTTTACGTTCATTATTCTACCTCTCTCCGCAAAAAACTATAGGACTAGTCCTCTATAAAAACACATTTATTATCTTTAAATTCTTTGATGCGCACTAAGGATTCAACACGGAAACCAGCATTTTCTAAGCGTTCACGACCTGGTTGGAAAGACTTTTCAATAGCAATTGCCATACCAACCACTTCATCGCCTGCATCTTTTACAAGTTTAGCAAGCCCCATAGCTGCTTCACCAGAGGCCAAGAAGTCATCAATAATTAAAACCTTTTCGCCTGCTGGCAAGAATTTTTTAGAAATTGTAATGTCATAATTTTCTTCTTTTGTATAAGAATATACAACAGAGTGATATACATCATCGACCATAAGAATAGATTTTTTCTTACGAGCAAATACTAATGGCACGTCTAGTTCAAGAGCAGCCATCAATGCCAAGGCAATACCAGATGCTTCAATGGTAACAATACGTTGAACACCAGCATCACGATAGCGGTCAGCAATTTCTTTACCAATAGCTTTAAATAAATGTGGATCGATTTGGTGATTCAAAAAACCATCAACTTTTAATACACGATTGTTTAAGACAATACCTTCTTCACGAATGCGTTGTTTTAATAATTCCATTTCGTTTTACCTCCGCATAACTATCTTTAAATTTTAACGTAAATCAACGCTTAGGGTCAACAAAAAAACACACTTTATTGAAAAAAAGAATAAAGTGTGTTTGTAATTCATATTTATAAAACTTTGTCTCGTTTATCTTCACGATTAGTCAATAAATTTGTAAATCTAGCAGCGCCTTCGGATTGTGGAACGAGACGCGACCGAACAAGTACTATATCTCGCGTGGGCACAGGAATATCTGTATCAATTTTTACGACAGTACCTTCTTGCATTTTTTCTTGCACCACATTACTTGGCAGCATAGCAATCCCCATATTGATTTCCACTAAATCAAGAAGAACGTCTACACTACTCAATTCAAAACGCGGTTTACTACATGCGCCATGTGTAACTTCATCAAAGAATGTACGGCTAGCAGTACCCTTTTGTAGTAACAACATAGGCTCGCTGAGCAAGCGACCTTGGTCAAAGAAACCCGCCCCTTTATATTCATGGCCACCTACAAAGATATCTTGAATGCTCGCTAGTGTAGTAACCTCTAGTTGTGTGTTGCTGCGCAAGCCTTCATAATCATTAACCACTGCTAATTGTGCTTCTTTATTGATGACTAATTCTACGCAGTCAGGAGATGGTTTATTGATAATATGCAGACCGATTTGATTTTCTTGTAATTGCCATTTGTGAAAGTATGGTAGCAAAAAATGACGGCATAATGTATCTGTAGCGGCAATGTTCAAGCTTTCATAAGCTTGATTTACCCGTTCTTGTAATTGCGTAATCCCATTATCTAGAATAGAAAAAGCTTTAGCTACAGTATCAAACAATTCTTTACCTTCTGGCGTAAAGGCAACTGATTTCGTGGTGCGTACAAAAAGGGGCATCTTTAACTCCCCTTCTAATTGTTTAATACTTTGACTAATTGCGGACTGCGAAACACCTAGTTCTTTTGCAGCACGAGAAAATGACAAATACAACCCTACTCCTAAAAAAGATCTATATAGATCTGCTGATACTGCCATTTTATCCTCCTCTGTTATATACTAATAGTATAGTAATACATTATTAATATTCTACTTTTTACTCAAAACAAGATACTATTGTTACGGTTTATGAAATTTTGGTCTTATGACCTTCATGAAAATTTCATATTTATAAGTAGCATTAATCTTTATATAAGTAAGATTATCTTTACTTATAAGTCTAGACCGACTATACTTATCTTGTCAACACCAGAACTCATTTATTCTGCATATTACAGGAGGCTATATGGCTATTCAACGACTATTTGTAAGAAAACGTGATGCTTTTGCTAATGAGGCAGCACATGTATTAGCTACATTACAGCAAGAATTACACGTACCAGCTACAGCCGTACAAATCTATGAACGCTACGATGTGGAAAATCTTAGCGAAGAAGCATTACAAAAAGCTAAACATTTAATTTTTTCTGAACCACCTGTTGATTTAGTAGCAGAAACATTAGATATTCCTGACAATGCTTTTGTCTTTGCCATCGAATATGTACCTGGTCAATATGATCAACGTGCAGATAGTGCAGAGCAATGTATTTCTATGCTCACACTTACAACAGGTCATACTGTTCGTTGTGCTCGAGTTTTCGTTATAGAAGGTACTTTCACAGACGAAGAAAAAAATACCATCAAACACTATTACATCAATCCTGTTGACTCTAGAGAAGCCAGCCTTGAATTACCAGATACCTTGGCACTTAAGCTCGAAGAACCTGAAGATGTTGCTATCATCAACGGTTTTACAGAAATGACAGAAGAAGCTCTACAACATATGATTAGCGACTATGGTCTCGCTATGACGTTGGCGGATATCAAATTAATTCAAGACCAATACAAGAATGTAGAAAAACGCAATCCGACGATTACAGAAATACGATTATTCGATACATACTGGTCCGACCATTGCCGCCATACTACATTTATGACAGAGCTAACAGATATCACTATCGAAGATAGCCGTTTCACAGAACCAATTAAGGAAGCACTCGAAGAATACACTGAAGGTCGCAATTTATTATATACAACTAAGGTGAAAGCTCGTTCTCTCATGGATATGGCCACATTAGCTGTAAAAGAATTGCGTCATGCAGGAGGTCTTACTAACCTTGATGAATCCGAAGAAATCAATGCATGTACCATCATCGTTCCTGTTGATGTAGATGGCAAAGAAGAAGAATGGCTCTTGCTATTCAAAAATGAAACACATAACCATCCAACTGAAATCGAACCATTCGGTGGTGCTGCTACATGCCTTGGCGGTTGTATCCGCGATCCTTTAAGTGGCCGTTCTTATGTATATCAAGCTATGCGCATTACTGGTAGCGGTGACCCTCGCACACCACTAGCCGATACCCTAGAAGGCAAGCTACCACAAAAGAAAATCACTGTTGAAGCTGCACGTGGCTATTCCTCCTATGGCAACCAAATCGGTCTTGCCACTGGTGAAGTCAAAGAATACTATCATCCAGGTTATGTTGCAAAACGCATGGAAATCGGCGCCGTTATCGGTGCTGCACCGCGCAATCAAGTGCGCCGCGAAGTACCAACACCAGGTGATATTATCGTACTACTTGGTGGTAAAACTGGTCGTGATGGCTGCGGTGGTGCTACCGGTTCCTCTAAGGAACATACATTAGAATCCCTCGCTACATGTGGTGCAGAGGTTCAAAAGGGTAATGCCCTTACAGAACGTAAAATCCAACGCCTATTCCGTCGCGCTGAAGTTACAACACTCATCAAACGTTGTAATGACTTTGGTGCTGGTGGTGTCTCCGTAGCCATCGGTGAACTAACAGATGGCGTTACCATCAACCTTGACTTAGTACCTAAAAAATACGACGGTCTTGATGGTACAGAACTCGCTATTTCCGAATCCCAAGAACGTATGGCTTGCGTCATTGCACCAACCGATGTTGATGCATTTATGAAGTATTGCGATGAAGAAAATCTTGAATGCACAATCGTTGCCGATGTAACCGATACAAATCGCCTCATCATGACATGGCGCGGAGAAACAATTGTCGATATCAGTCGTGATTTCTTAAATACAAATGGAGCGAGTCAACAACAAGAAGCTGTAGTGACAGCTCCTACTGAAAAATCTTATTTCCGCCGTGGTTCTGCAAGTGCCGACAATTTCAAAGATCAATGGCTCGAAGCAATATCTACATTAAACACTGCTTCTCAACAAGGCCTTGTTGAACGCTTTGATAGCACAGTTGGGGCCAATACAGTGCTCATGCCATTTGGTGGTAAATATCAAAAAACACCTACCCAAGGTATGGTGGCAAAATTACCAGTTCTTCACGGTGAAACAACAACTGCTAGTATCATGACACATGGCTTTGTACCTGAATTGTCCGCTTGGAGTCCATACCATGGCGCACAATATGCCGTGCTTTTATCCGTTGCAAAACTTGTGGCACTCGGTGGTCGTCGTCAAGATGCATACCTTACTTTACAAGAATACTTTGAACGTTTACACTCCAAAGAATCTTGGGGTAAACCGGTAGCAGCACTTCTAGGTGCTTACAAAGCGCAAAAAGAACTTGAGATTGGTGCCATTGGCGGCAAAGATTCTATGAGTGGTACATTTATGGATTTAACGGTACCTCCTACCCTCGTATCCTTCGCAGCTGTAACAGCTCCTGTCAAAAATATTGTAAGCCAAGATTTAAAAGGCCCTAACCATCGACTCGTATACTTTGATGTACCTCGTACATACAATGACACACCTGACTGGGATCACTTCAAGGAAAATTGTGATATCTTACAAGAAGAAATCGAAAAAGGTCGCGTATACTCTGCCTATGTAGTAGACCAGGGTGGCATCCCTGAAGCGGTTTCCAAAATGGCTCTGGGCAATAAAATTGGCGTTAAATTCGACAAATATGCAGAACGAGCTATTTTCCAACCAGCTATTGGTTCTTTCATCGTAGAAGTAGATATTACAGCGGTTAACCATTTACTTGAATTGTCCGACGTTCGCGTTATTGCAGTTACCCAAGACAAACCTGTCATCGAATGGAACGGCCAATCTGTAACACTTGATGAAATCGAAAAAGCATACGAAAAACCATTATCCGATATATTCCCATTGGAAGCAAAATCCGGTACTGGTGAAGCGGTAGCTTACATTCACGATCAACACGCAAAGCCTCGCAGTACCTCCTTAGGTGCTAAACCAAAGGTACTTATCCCTGTATTCCCTGGCACTAACTGTGAATTCGATTCCGCTCGTGCTTTTGAACGAGCTGGTGCTATTGCAGACATCGTACTTATTCGCAATCAAACGCCAGAACAATTAAAAGAATCTATTGACGTAATCAAAGCTAAATTAGCAGAGTCTCAAATTCTTATGTTCCCTGGTGGATTTAGCGGCGGCGATGAACCAGATGGGTCTGGTAAATTCATGGCTACCCTATTCCGCAACCCATATCTTGCAGAAGGCCTCGAAAACCTACTTTATAAACAAGATGGTCTCGTTCTCGGTATCTGTAACGGTTTCCAAGCGTTGATTAAATTAGGTCTATTACCTGGTGGCCATATTGAAACATTAACAGCGGATCACCCTACCTTGACATACAATACCATTGGACGTCACGTATCCCGTATGGCCAACACTAAGGTTATTTCTACAAAATCGCCTTGGATGTGCGAAGCTAAGGCTGGCGAAATTTATATGGTTCCTATTTCTCATGGTGAAGGTCGCTTTATCGCCTCCCCACAACAAGTATTGGAATTCAATAAAACTGGGCAAATCGCTACACAATATGTCGACTTTGATGGTATTGCATCCATGGATGGACGCTTTAATCCTAACCAATCCGTAGCTGCTATCGAAGGCATTTATAGCCCTGATGGCCGCGTATTTGGTAAAATGGCGCACTCCGAACGCTGTGGTGCAGATATTAGTAAAAATATTCCAGGCAACTTAGAAATGCCAATCTTCACATCCGGCGTAAAATACTTTAAATAATCTATATGGCCCATTCTTCGGAATGGGCTATATTTGCAAACTTTCACAATACACATTCTAATATGTGAAAGTTATCATAGTTATAACACATTGACATATATCGATATATTGATTTTTTTCGAAAAAAACTGTATTATAAGATGTCAATATAATTAATTAAACCGTCATCATATGGATGAGGTTAGTTATGTATATACATATGTGTAAGGAAAGGATATTACTATGCATTGTGCTCAAAAAATGACCCATAATATCTACTGGATTGGTAGTAATGACTGGACAACTGAACGTTTTGAAAACTTATTCCCTATTCCAAATGGTGTAAGCTACAATAGCTATTTCATCGATGATGAAAAAACTTGCGTTGTAGACTCTGTTGATGCAGAAATTCGTGAAGAATACTTTGACAACTTATCCCACCTTTTAAATGGTCGTGATCTTGATTACATCATCGTAAACCATATGGAACCTGACCACTGTCAAACATTGTTAGAAACATTGGAACGCTATCCAAATTGTAAAATGGTTGGTAATGCTACGACGTTCCGCATGTTCGAGCAATTCTACCGCACACCAAAGCCTGATCAATATTACACAGTAAAAGAAGGCGACGAAATTTGCTTAGGTAAACATACTCTTGTATCCTACACAATGCCTATGGTTCACTGGCCAGAAGTAACTTGTACTTATGAAAAATCTACAGGTACATTGTTCTCTGCTGATGCATTCGGTACATTTGGTACAATCAATGGCAACATCTTTGCTGACCAAACTGATTTTGTAGCAACATACGAAGATGAAGCTCGTCGTTACTACACAAACATCGTTGGTAAATACGGTCCTCAAGTACAAAATGCAATTCGCAAGGTTTCCGGCCTTGAAATTAAACGCATTGCGCCACTTCATGGCCCAATTTGGCGTACACCTGAAACGATTGAATATATCTTGCACAAATACTTACACTGGTCCAGCTACACAGCTGAGAAAAAAGGCGTTGTTATCGCCTTCGGTTCCATGTATGGCAACACTCGTGACATTGCTCAACAATTGGCTAAACAATTGTCTAAACGCGGTGTTACAGATATTAAAATCTACGATGTTTCCAAAACTAATGCTTCCTACATCATCGCTGATGCTTGGAAATATACAAACTTGGTAACAATTGCACCAACTTATAACTTGAACCTATACCTTACTATGGAAAACTTCATCCATGAGTTAAAAGCGCTTAACTTTCAAAATCATAAGGTATCCATCATCGGTAACCATTCCTGGGCTTCTGCTGCAATGAAAACAATGGTTGCTCACTTCGAAAACGACTTCAAAGATATTGAAATCGTATCCGAACCACTTGATATCAAATCCTCTTTGAAAGAAGAAGATATTCCATCAATCGAAAAAATGGCAGACGATATCAAAGCATCTATCGATGCACAAGAAATCAAAGAAGTATTATAATATACATACTAAAAGCCGTCCTTCGGGGCGGCTTTTTAAAACTCTTATGAAACTATGATAATTCTACTATTTTGTTCTTGACATAAATCTAACTTTTTCATATACTATACAAGTACCTGTTACATAACAGAATACGTGGAGAGGTGTCCGAGCGGCTGAAGGAGCATGATTGGAAATCATGTGTGCGGTTATACCGTACCCAGGGTTCAAATCCCTGTCTCTCCGCCATATATAAGAAGGTTATCCGATGGATGACCTTCTTTTTTTGTATACAAAGACCGCTTAATGCACGCTGATATCCCCCCTTTACTGGACGCCCAGAAAAAAGGATGAAATATCACGCGTCATTAAGCGGTCTTTCATTTGTACCGATTAATGGTTAGCAATACGCTCCATTATTAATGTAAAATCATGGATTGAATATCTACCTTTTTATCACTAGGAATCATACCTATAGAGATTAAATAATCCTGTGATGCTTCCAAACTTTTAATATCTGAATCGGCGATTGTCGTATCAAAGTTATACCAAGGGGCCATTGTAGCCACATCGGCTTCCGTTAAGCCCGTTTCTTTCGCCACAATATCATAGTAAGAATTTGGATCTTTTTCATAAGCTTGAACGGTTTGATTATGTGTATCCATATATTGTTTGATCAACTCAGGATGTTCTTTAGCAAACTTACCACTTGTTGCAATAACAATGGAGCCATCAATATAGCCTTCGCCACTTACAACAACGCGAGCACCTTGTTGAATAGCTTTTAACGCTACAGGGCCCGCTACCATGGCTACATCTACATCACCGGAATCGAGCGCACTGGCCGCTTGTGGAATGCCTCCATTTATGAACTCTACATCATTAGCAGTCATACCATTCTTATCCAATGCAGTTAATAACAATTGATGTAGAATCGTTCCTTTAGGTCCCATCACCTTCTTCCCCTTCAAATCCTTAACAGATTGAATATCAGGATTTTTAGTAATCAACACAAATGCTTTTGGTGCACGGCTATACATACCGATAATCTTGATATCGGCGCCATTCGCCTTTGCTAAAATCGCAGATGTGCCACCCAATACGGTAGCAATATCAATATCGCCGGATTCTAACGCTGCTGTTTGCTTAGGCCCTTCTGTAATTTCCGAATAAGTAACACCTATATTCTTTTCTTTGAAAGCCTTCTCCATAATACCATTTTGTTTTTCAATGATGGACGGAATATTTAGAGGTGATTTTACATAGGTTAAATGTAAATCCTTTGGTTCTTGTCTTGATTGTTCAGAACCACAACCAGCCATTACAAATAGCACAGTAATTAAACATAAACAAAGGGTAAGTATTTTCCGAATAGAATACTTCATATAAACTCCTTTCATAAATTCATATATGCTCATCAATCGTTGGCAATCATGGACTGTAATTTTTCAATAAATGTAAAACGTCGTTCCAAAACATGTACATCCTCATCCCATCGCTCATCTTTTACAATGGGGTTTTCTACAATCTCATGATTACCATTTGAATTAATGACGATAACAATATCCCCTAGAAGGGATGCCTCTTGTAAATCATGTGTAGTCATCACTATAGACATAGATTCTTTTACATACAAGTCATATAAATCACGCTGTAATTGTTGTCGTGTAAAATAATCAAGTGCGCCAAATGGTTCATCCATTAAGAGAATATTCTTTTTACTGCAAAAAGCACGTCCTAATGCTACCCGTTGTGCAAGCCCGCCTGATAATTGAGCTGGATAGAATGAACCATATTGCTGTAACCCTAATTGTTTCATATAGTAATCAATCGTTGACTCATCAACCGTAATTCCACCATATTTTGAGAAAGCCATATTCTCGCGCACCGTAAGCCATGGCAACAATCGTGGTTCTTGAAATACAAAAGCCATAGATCGTTGTACCACATCAAGATCCATATCATCAACAAAAAATGTGCCGCTCGTAGATTCTTCAAGCCCTGACAACAACCGTAACAATGTTGTTTTACCAGAACCACTTTTACCTACAACACAGATTAATTTCTGCAATGATAATGTTGCCTCTAAGGGGTGTAGTCCAACTAAGACATTGTGTTCGCCCCTATACAGTTTGCTAAGATTATTAATATGTAAACTAGGAGCCATATCCATCACCACCAGTCATATATCTTGACAGCATTCTATTGGTAATCCATTTAAACAGAGCATCAGAGATAATGCCGCACAAACCGATTACGATGATACCAACAATGACGATATCCGAACGGGCCATTGTTTGTGCATCTAGAATCCAGTACCCGATGCCTGAAGATGCGGCAATCATTTCAGCACCAATTAAGGATCGCCAACTATAGCCTAAGCCGATACGAAGGCCACTGATAATATAAGGTATGGCATAAGGAATAGTAACATGTAGAAAAATTTGTTTCTTGGATAAGCCGTATTGATGTGCCATTTCAACGAGCTTTCTGTCTACCTCACTAAAGCCCATGAGAGCATTTAGAAAAATAGGATACACTGTTGCAAGAAAAACAATGGCAATTTTAGAGCTTTCACCAATCCCTAACCATAAAATTAATAGTGGTAACAACGCTAATGGCGGAACATGTCGAAAGAATTCAATCATACCTGATGAAAGCGTGCGCATGCGGTGACTAGCCGTCAATACAATGGCGAGTGGTATAGAAATAATAGTAGCCAATAAAAAGCCCTGTACAACCCGCAACAAGCTCATTCCTACATGTTTCCATATGAGTCCTGATACAATACAATCTATAAACTCGGACCAAACCATATACGGTGTTGGTAAGATATAGGTGGACCAGATGTTTAGAGAGCTCAATATAAACCATATAACGATAACTAATACAGGCAATATAAACTTCCACGCTATTTTTGTAAATCTCTGTTTTATCTGCACACACCTCCTTATGTTAACTATATCATGTTGCGAATAAATATCAATTATTTATATACATTATATCATTTCACTAAAGTAAAAGGGACTGTACTTATACAGTCCCTCTCATTTATTTTACATGTATTTGTTTTGCTACTTCACGAATGATATCAGGATTTGTTCGGCAACATCCACCGATTATATTAGCCCCGGCCTTGCGCCATACATCAACATAGTCGATAAAGCTTTGTTGTCCACCTGACCATGTTTTAGTTTCTCCATCATAAGTTTCACCAAGATTTGGATATACAGCAATTGGCTTATTTGTGACAGACCTAATATCTTTAATCAAGGATTCTACATATTCCGGCGCTGTACAGTTAATCCCTATCCCCGTCACTTGACGCACCTTATCGATCATTTCAGCACATTTAATGATGGTCTCCCCACTTGAAATATGATGTTCATCTTTGCAGGAAAAGGAAATCCATGCAGGAATGCCTTTTGTCGTAAGTGGATCACACAAGGTACGGGCAATGGCGATGGCCTCATCATAGCAAGGCACAGTTTCACAGGCTAACACATCTGGGTTTTCTTCGCAGAATAATGCAATGCGAGGAATATGGAACACTTCTAAATATTCGGTTTGTACACCGTAGTCGCCACGATATTCCGATCCATCTGCCAAGAAAGCACCATATGGGCCAACAGAAGCCGCTACCAATGGTTTTGGTAAGGCCCCTTCAGAGAAGTAACGGACACTGCCATCTGGCAATTGTTCGCCTAATGTAATACCACGCAATGTAAGCGCATCATTCGCTTTAGCTTCTAAAAATTCATTACGTGCTTGCACGGCTAAACGAACGGATAACTTCACCAAATCTAGTGCTTCTTCTGTACCATACCCATGAGCTTTAAACCCAGCTACAGTTGCTTGATAACCAGAACTTTCAATAATATCTGCACCGGCTGCCAAGTAGGAAATGTGCACTTTTTTGATGATTTCTGGATTTTCAATAAGCATCTTAGACGACCACAACTCATCATGAATATTACATCCATGACGCTCTAATTCTGTACCGAATGCACCATCTAGTACAAGAGGTCCATTTTCCTTTACAATCTTCAAAAATGCTTTTCGTTTAGCCATTCTATCACCTATTTCAAATCTTCTACAGGTGGTTCTTTACCAAACCACTTTTTATAAATCTCTGCATATTTACCATTAGCCTTAATTTTGGCTAACCCATCGTTTATTTTACCAAGTAACTCCGTATTACCTTTTTTCACAGCAATACCGAGGGGCGCCGCATCATAGTCCTCACCGGTAACCTTGGCAATGCCACGGCCTTTATTATTTACATAATACTCATTTACCGGCGTATCATTAATAACGACATCTACGCCTTTATTTTCTAATTCCAAAAAGGCATCAACAATATTATTAAATTGTCGTACATCTGCATTAGGAATTTTGCTAGCAATCTCAGCACCAGTGGAGCCAATAGAAACGCCAATGCGTTTACCCTCTAAGTCCTTAAAGCTATGGATTGTAGTATTATCAATATTTACGACTAATCCATTACCAGCAATATAGTAAGGATTACTAAAATCAACGGATTTAGCACGATCCTCTGAAATAGTCATATCAGAAATGGCAATATCAATTGTATTACTTTGTAAAGCTGGTAATAAAGCATCAAAATTTAAGTTTTGAATATCTGCTTCAATGCCTTCTTCTTTAGCTATAGCATTAATAATATCGATATCAAAACCATCCAACTTGCCTGTATCTTTGTCTTTAAATCCAAATGGTGCATAGGTAGCATCTGTGCCAACGCGCCATACTTTATCATTATTACTAGTAGTATTACCACAACCAGCTATAAATAGACTACTAGCAATTGTGAAAGCACCTAGTAGAGCCGCAATTCGTTTTAATTTCATTATATACCTCAGCAGTAAAAAGACTCTACTATTTGGTCACTTAGAATCTTATACCTTTTTCTAACTAAAAAATAATATAAACATATCATATCACCCTATATATACTAGGTCAATAATTCCTACTATATAAATATGTTTTATTTGGCATAGATTATATATATATTAAAGACAATCTATTATAGTTTGGTTATTTCCATATAAAAACGCTCTCTACAAATTCCATTCATAGAGAGCGTTCTTTTGTAATCCCATTAAAAGGGATTCATATTATTTAGCTGTTTTTTTATCTTTAATATACATAGCTACCTTGTACAAGAATGCACAGAGTAACAAGTACATTACGATACTGAGGTATGTTGCCTCTGGTGTTTCTACCCATTCTTGAGCAAATACATCAATACCTGCAATACGAAGTACGGCACTGAACAAGGAACCAATAGCACCACCGGCTACAAGACCGGATGCAATTGTACTACCTTTGGAGAATCGAAGGTCTGCCAACGCTTTATCGTTTGTACTATTTTGTACAAAGTATGCAATCAAACCACCAACTAGTAATGGGGTGTTGATTTCCATAGGTAGATATGTTCCTAATGCAAATGCCAACGGTGGAACTTTCACCATCCATAAGATGATTGCAAACAATGCGCCTGCCATGTATAAAGGCCATTGTGCACTACCACCAGTCATCATAGGTTCGATGATGGCAGCCATTGCATTCGCTTGAGGAGCATTCAATGCATGGTCCCCTACGAAACCATAGGCACCATTTAATAAGATCATGACACCTACAGAAAGTACAGCACAGAGAATGGTACCAACGATTTGCCATTGTTCCATTTTTTTAGGTGTAGCACCTGTCATGTGCGCTACCTTAAGTTCGGACATAAAGTTACCGGCCATACCAATGGTTGTACCGATAAAGGATGCCATCATGAGGACTGCAATCATACCGACTTTACCAGTCATACCAGCAGCTGTTAAGCATACAGCAGAAATGATAATCATAAAGATTGTCATACCGGATACCGGTTCTGTACCAGTATAGGCAATGGAGCTAATACCTACTACAGCAAGTAAGAAGGACATGATTAGAACGATTAAGAAGGCTACGCCTGTTTGAGCGAGGCTTTCAGAATACATAAAGTGGAAGTATACGGCAAATAAAACGGTACATAACAAGATGCCTGCACCAATCCAAGATGTAGGAACATCGCGTTGTGTACGAAGCAAATTAACTTCTGTAGTTTTGGATGTGAATATATCTAAAACCGCTTTTTTAACAACACTGCCCACAACCTTAGACATACTCAAGAGGCCAATAATACCGGCCATAGCGAGCATACCGATGCCGATATGACGCACATAATCAAGGAATACCTTACGAATTGGCGCATCTGCTAAGAGTACGGATTGACCATTGATGTGCATCACATGTTCTGGCGCTAAGAAATACACAACCGGAATACATACAAACCAAGAGAAGAATGAACCAGCCGCAATAATCGCTGCATAGCGAAGGCCTGTAAAATACCCAAGGCCTAGCAATGCTGCATCGGTATCTACAGCAGCCGTCAATTTAGTTTGGTCTGCTAAGGCAGCACCCCATTTAAATGTAGCTGTACGAATGACCTCTTCCCACCAGCCAAGGCTGTTTAGAATAAAGTCATATACGAGAGCAATAAGGCCAGAACCTAACATCAATTTAGCTTTACTACCTTCGTTACTCATCAATACTTCAGCTGCAGCGCGACCGCTTGGGAATGGATACACATAGTGCATTTCTTCTACAAAATAGCGACGGAACATAACGCATAATAGAACACCAAGTACGCCACCGAGAATAATTGGAATTGCCATTTGTGTAAAGGTTACATCTGTTACACCCCAAATGTAAAGGGCTGGCAAGAAGAACATAGCCCCAGCTAATGTGTTTGTACTAGAGCTGGCGATTGCTTGAATGTGTACAGTTTCAGCAAACGCATTTTTCCGTTTCAAAATAACTGCTGTACCCATGGCAAGTACAGATACTGGAGCAAAGGCATCTACTGTTTGACCAATTTTCAAACATAGATAGCCAACAGCCAGTGTAAAGATTGCTGCATAGAACAGGCCCCAAAATACTACGTATGAATTAATTTCTTCGTAGTCCTTTTTAGGATCAAGTACCGGTTCTACGGGCGGAATAGAACGAGTTTCGTCCGACATAGTAAAACCTCCTCATAAAAAACACAAACGTATATCTATCCACCTTTATACTATCATGGTGCTATATACGTTTCAATTGCTTTATATGCATAATACGAATATTTTTACACATTATGCACCGATACACTTTGCTTTTTATGCACTACTGGTCTACAATTAAGATATATAGGCTAAATAGGTCTAACTATGGTATCAACCAATTATATATTCAATACATTCTCTCAAGGAGGCTTATTATGGAACCAATGGTTGAACGTTTTGTACGCTACACAAGCATAAATACACGGTCTAACGAGGAAAGTACAACGATTCCAAGTACGCAAACGCAAGTTGATTTTGCTACCAATGTGCTTGTTCCTGATTTGAAAGCAATTGGTCTTGATGAGGTCATCTACAATCGAGAAAACGGATTTGTCATCGGTACATTAAATGCTAACACAGATGCAAAGGCCCCTTCTATTGGTTTTATCGCCCATATGGATACGGCCGACTATAACGCAGAAAATATTAAGCCACGCATCATTGAAAACTACGATGGCAACGATATTTGCCTCAACGAAGAACATCAGATTTTCACACGTCGTACAGATTTTCCTAATTTAAAGAACTATATTGGTAAATCCTTGGTCGTAACAGATGGTCTCACACTACTCGGCGGTGACGACAAGGCTGGCATCTGCGAAATTATGGAAGCCCTCTCCTATCTCGTGGCTCACCCAGAAATCAAACACGGTAAAATCATGTGTGCCTTTGGCCCTGATGAAGAAATTGGTACTGGCGCAGATCACTTTGATGTGAAACAATTCCCTGTTGATTTTGCCTATACGATTGATGGTGAAAGCCTAGGTCAACTCGAGTATGAAACATTCAATGCGGCTGGCGGTACTGTAACGCTCAAAGGCGTATCGGTTCATACGGGTACAGCAAAGGGTATCATGATTAATTGTGCTAAACTGGCTATGCAATTTGACGCGTTATTACCTGGGGCGGCCGTTCCTGAACACACTTGTGGTCGTCAAGGTTTCTTTATGCTCATGAGCATGGAAACACAAGTAGATACTGGTAAGATGAACTACATCATCCGCGACCATGACAAAGAATTGTTCGAAGCGAAAAAAGCATTTTTCCTACAAGCAGGTCAAACATTAAACGAAATCTATGGCCGTGAAGTTTGCGAAGTCTCCGTAAAAGATCAATATTACAATATGTACGATATCATTAAAGACAATATGGAATGTGTAAACGTAGCCAAAGCGGCCATGGAAAAAGCAGGTATCACACCTATCTGCGATCCTATTCGTGGCGGTACCGATGGCTCTAAAATTTCTTTTATGGGCATTCCAACACCTAATATTTTTACTGGTGTAGAAAATCTCCATGGTCGTCATGAATTTGCATGTATCGACGATATGAAAAAAGCTGTTGAAGTTATCGTCAACATTGTAAATATCGAAAAATAATACTATAAGATAGCAAAATGACTATCCGAGCAACTGCTCGAATAGTCATTTTTTATTACTCTATAAAATTGTATCCCCAATGTCAAACATCGTTTTATACAAGTTTACCATTACGTTTACGATTTCTAATTTGTTCTTCTTCAGCACGTGCTTTCATGGAAAGATCTTTATCTGTGCCTACATAACGGCCATAGAATAAATAATAAGCAACTAAGGCAACAAGGGCTACTACAACAGTTACATGGAACATGCTTGTATAACCGACTACCTCCTTAATGGCACCTAAGATATATGGACCAAAGCCAAGGCCCACATCCAAGGCGATAAAGTATGTTGATGTAGCAACACCAATGCGGTGTACCGGTACAATTTTAACAGTTACCGCTTGACCATTAGACATGAATGTACCATAGCCAAGTCCGACGAATACGGCGGATAAAAGTACAAGCCATGTAGAGTGAGCAATGGATAGTAAGAAAATACCAAGCGCTAAAGATACGAAACAAGGATATAAAACGAAGTTTTCCCCTTTCATATCAAATAGAATACCAAGTAAAGGTCTTGTAATAGTGATCACTACGGCATAGACAACGAAGAAGAATGTACCTGCCATAATAAGATCTAAGTCTTTTGTATAGGCTGCCATAAAGCCGATAACACCAGAGTATGCAAAGCCTACAAGCACAGAAACAAGGCTAATAGAATTCATACGAGGTTCAATATAATCGGAAATCTTAATGCCCTTATGAGCTTCAGAATCGATATCAAGCTTAGTCTCCTTAAACTTCATAATTACGGCGCCAATGCCACAAATAACGATAAGGGCAACACAGAATGCGATGATAAAATCATAGCCAAGACTGTGAAGCATTAAAATACCTAAGAATGGACCTACTGCAGCAGCAAGAGAAGTAGATAAACCGTAGTAGTTAATCCCTTCGCCACGACGAGATTGAGGTATAATAGCAGCAATAATCGTACTTGTTGCAGTTGATGTAATACCGTAAGCAAAACCATTTAAGAATCGAACGCTATCGAGCATTAACAAGTTAGGTGTGTAGAAGTACATGGCCGTTGAAGCCAAATAAATAAACAAACCTAAGTACAGCATCTTTCGGCAACCTAAGACACTAATAAAGCGTCCCGCTAACAATCGTGCCACGACGGTACCGATAATATATATACCAACAGCTAAGCCTGCTTGACTGGCTGTGGCGTGAAGGTTATCTTTTGCCACTACGGCAATAATAACAATTAATAAATAATAAATCAAAAATACTAAGAAATTAATCAAAGTATCGAGGACAAATGATCTTGTCCATAAGGCCTCCTTAGCCTTATCCATAGTATCAACTCCTATTTCTAAAATATTTGTCAACCATATAATGACATTGGTTAATTATAGACCTCTCATCATAAAAAACAAGAATTAAAAAGTTATTTTTGTTATCACTTTTAATTATGACTGATGCCATAGATTTATATACAATAAGCAAATTACCATATCACCTATTTACGTAAATTTTTAATAATAAAAATACCTTTGATAGGTTCTACTCTAATTTACCAATTAGAATAGACCATCAAAGGTATCCTACTATTATTCAATTATTTTGTTTCTAATCCACAAGCTTTAAAAAATGCTTTATAAGCCTCCGCCTTCTTCACAAGACTCAACGGATAGGCTCTAGAGGTAGATGGCAAACGCGTCAAAGAAAGTTCTCGGCCTTCATAGACAAAAGGAATCGTTTCCCCTGTTTTTGGTAGTTTTACCTTTTCAGGTAATAAACTAAGTAAGATTTCTGTGGCCTTGCCACCTGTTGTACCAATATGAGTACAATCTGGTATTTGTGCTAATACGTCAGCGAGAGGAACGGGCTCAACTACCTTTAAAAACGCATCAGATGCATTACCATGCTCACGAATAGCTTTCAATACCGTTGGACAAGAAGCTATACCAATTTGAGATAAAAAAGCTTTAATCTTTTCCGCATCAAATGCTTTTTCTTCCCCTTTTCTAAAATGTTCTTTATCATCAAAGAACACCAAACCGAAAACACGCCACATATCATTTTGAAAATTAGGATAATGAAATTCCATGGCTCGCTTTTCAGATGTTGGTGGAAATGTTCCCATCATCATAACCGTTGCATTCTTCGGCAAGAATGGCGGAAATGGTCTCGTCTCTACAACTTCATTAGAATGTACTTCAACAGCCGTATTATCTTTCACGATACACATCTCCTTATTGTTTATGTTAACGATCTACTCTCACAATAACAAGCTTAGATAATTGATACTATGATAAAACTCACCTTTTATTGAACCATAGGTTGGGTCATAATCGTATTGACCGCATCAAATCCTGTTGGTACAGGAGATACGAGATATAAACATACAACGGCAGCTATAGCAAATCCAATTGCTAGGTAAGAGAAGGTGCCCCGTTTAGGGAATTCGTACAAACCAAACATGCGTATACCAATGGCCGCACCAATGGCTGTAATAAAGGATGGCAATGAGAACATGCCATATACACCAAAGATAACCATCAATCCCGCATAACCGCCTACTACAGTAATCATTGGTAGCATACGATCCATAGAACTCTTATAGTCTCGAGTCAACCCAGATGGATAGTTGGCGCTTTCAATACCGAATAAACCAAGCAAAATGCCGAAATCAACCCAGATAAATTCCCAAATACCTTTAAATGCATTTCGATTACGGCCTGCATACCAAGCAAAGGCAGTAATGGCCAAGATGGCTAAACCAACTAAGCCAAAATAGTAATCCCCACTAATAGTAGGACCTACATAGGCGCCAATAGCTGTTACAATAGCACTGAGAACGGAAAGTACAATAACGCGATGAACAGCAGGACGTTCCCGTTCAGGAATGCGTTTGAACACTGTAGCTAGTAATTCCAATACAAAGCAGGCCATAAAGACAGCAATACCAATAGCTGGGTTAATGAAGATACCAACTACCGTCAAAACTAAAGGAATTAACAAGCGCCATTTAGGAAATAATACGAGATCCTTGTAATCAAGGCGTACATCTTGTGTTTCAGATGTGAAATTATTATACACTACAAAGAGGAGCATAAACGCAACCACATCTAGTGGTGTAGCCCCCCAAATCAACAAGGTTGGTACAATAATCATGGATAACGCCACACCAGATATTCTAGATAGGCCGGCGGCGATGAACCCTAGCAGTAAAAATGGTAATAATAATGTTAAATATTCGAACATAATAAACCTCCCATCATCATATAAATCTAAGTATATAGTAATTAACTACAAATTTCTATACCGAATGGGATGAGGTTTATATAGATTTACCATACGACACCATACTATACTACGTCTCTACTAAGATTGTTGCTGCTTTAATCGGTTTCTTATAACAGACGGGGAACATTCGAGTTGTCGTGCGATAGCTGCAATGGATAAGCCTTCCATCCGTAATCTACTAATCTCATTCGTATCTACCTCTAACCGTTTACCACGTAATGCAACACCAGATTCTCGCAAATATAAGGCGACTGTGTTGGCTTGTAACTGATACGCAACACCTATATCCTTTGTACTCAACCCATGATAGCTATACAAATAGCTCATTTCATCGATAGGCATCACCTTACGCCGCCCACCGCGTATATTGACCCCCATGTGATGTAAGATATGTAATACCTTCCATCGTGAAAGCCCCATCATATGGGCAATACGAGTTGTACTATTACCACTTTCATAAGCCTTTTTAATACGATCTGGTTCTACACTATGAATAGAATGGTCATGAGTACACAGCAGTCCATACTCATGTAATCGATTAGATATGGTCGCAGTGGATACATTAAAACGGCGGGCCAAGGCTTCAATACTCGTATGACTCACTTCATATAAATTTACCAAGGTTGCGCGATTGATATCTTTACGCGTTTCACGTCGCGCAATCTTATACATCTGCATACGCCTTACAATTGTATCTACACTACACCCAATATAATCGGCAATGTCTCGTAAGGTCCATTTCTCTTTAACATATAGATTCTCTAATAATTGTTTTGGAATATTTCGTACGCTGCGATACATATAATCGCTCCTTTCATAATTTAGGCGAACTATATTCACACACCTATTACACTTATTATGAAAGGCTAGTTATAGTCTTAGCAATAGAAAAAGGGTTCCCAATAGTCACCCCGGTGACCATTGGGAACCCTGCCTTTATCAGGAACAGATATACATTATCGAACCCTATGACGCAATGCCTTCGGCTTTTCTAATATAAAAGCCCATTTCATACCTTCTTTAATATCATGACGCGACTTGCGAGCCTTCTTCGTTACAGGCTTCGTATGAGTCTCTACATCAACAAGAGGAATCTTTACTTCTTCCATTGCTTTTTGGCGCTTAAATTCTGCTAGGCGCTCAGTCAATGTAGAAACTGCAACCGTTTTACTAGTAGATACTTTATGTTCTTCTCGTTGTTTATATTGCTCTTTTTTAGGTTGTTCTGCAGATTGATTATAAGAAATTTGAGTATTAGACGACTGATAGACAGCATCATTAGATGTAGCATTAACCGGAGGTTCTTCTATTTTACGTTCAATAGAAATACCGTATTCACGCTCCATATCCTCCCAAGTCTTTTCAGCACCTGAGGTTTCATACTCATCAGCATCTTCAGTCTTTGAGCTTTTCAAAAAGGAGAACACGATATAAGCAATTATAGCTAGAACAAATATAGGATTATGCGTAAAGGCCGATAGTACTGTAGACAAAATAGAGTCCATAGCTACTCCTATTCACCATCTGCTAAATTCTCACGCATCTTAGTGTCTGCAATAATATTATTCATATTGTAGTAATCCATAACGCCGAGATTACCGTTTCTGAAAGCTTCTGCCAATGCTTTAGGAACTTCAGCTTGTGCTTCCACTACCTTAGCTTGCATATCTTGTGTTTTAGCACGCATTTCTTGTTCTGTAGCAACTGCCATAGCACGGCGTTCTTCGGCACGAGCCTGTGCGATTTTTTTATCTGCTTCCGCTTGGTCTGTTTGCAATTGAGCACCAATGTTACGTCCTACGTCTACGTCAGCGATATCAATGGATAAGATTTCGAATGCAGTACCCGCATCAAGGCCTTTACCCAATACAGTACGAGAAATGTGATCTGGATTTTCCAATACATCTGTATGCTCTTCAGAAGAACCTACCGTTGTTACGATACCTTCACCAACACGGGCGATAATTGTAGCTTCACCAGCACCACCAACGAGGCGATCAATATTAGCACGTACCGTTACGCGAGCACGAACCTTGAGTTCGATACCATTTTTCGCTACTGCAGAGATAATTGGTGTTTCAATCACTTTAGGATTAACGGACATTTGTACTGCTTCCAATACATCGCGACCTGCAAGGTCGATAGCTGCAGAACGTTCAAATGTCAACGGAATGGATGCGCGCTCAGCGGCAATCAATGCATCTACGACGCGGTCAACGTCACCACCTGCAAGGTAATGCGCTTCCAATTGATTTACATTAACCTCAAGGCCCGCTTTATTAGCTTTAATCAAAGGCATTACGATTTGAGATGGATTTACACGACGTAAACGCATACCAACTAATGTAAAAATGCCTACGTTAACACCGGCTGCCAACGCGGATACCCAAAGGCCTAATGGCACAACATACAAGAATACCATAATCCCAATCAGTAGAATGGGAATCAAAATTAAAATACCTACATCCATAGTAACCTCCATTATATACGACGATGTGGTGAAAGCTTAATCGCGCTTTCTAACAATATTGCGGCCACCTACAACACGAAGCACCACAATGGGTGAACCGGCATCGATGAAGTCCCCTTCGGTTACAACATCCACTAAATCACCATCAATTTTAGCAATACCTGCAGGGCGTAATGTTGTATGCGCTACGCCCTCCTTGCCAGCTAGATCCTTTAATACATCATTAGACACATATCCAGCTTTTGTGGTAGATCGTTGCCCTAAGGTAAAGAGCTTGCCAATCCAGGTTTTTGAAAAGTGATTAAAGAAGGTTAATAATACCACGACTAATACAATCGTGATACCGAGCACCGCATATAAGGCTATATCTGTACCACCAAGGCCGATAAATACGCCCCACATAAACAAACAGTACCCGATAAGACCCGCAATACCACCAGGTATAACTAGTTCAATAGCCATCAATACGAGACCTATAATAAGCCAAAAAATATAATCCATATAAACCTCCTTTCACAAATCATTTCATACAATATATTATACAATAGACATTTATATTTTTCCAATAGACACGCTTCTATGATATATATAAAGGCCCACTATACAAAAACGCGTAGCCGAAAAGCTACGCGTTAATTATAAGTCTTGCTATATAGTTAAATGTATAATCAATTATACATCCGTTTTCTTTAATTGATCATTACCAATACCTGTTTTTTGTAGGATAAGAAGTACAATGCTCATCCCCATACCTACAACAGTGGCCAAGCCCATTCCTTTTAAAACAACAGGACCAATTACGAGCTGTGCACCACTAAGGCCTACAACAAGAATAACAGATGTAAGAATCATGTTAACAGGGTTTGTATAATCTACCTTGCGTTCTACAAGCATGCGCAAACCAGATGCTGCAATGATACCGAATAAGAGAATGGATACACCACCCATAACTGGAACTGGAATAGCATGAATAAGAGCTGCTACTTTACCTACAAAGGAGATAATCATCGCAAGAACTGCAGCACCACCAATTACCCATACGCTAAAGCAACGAGTAATAGCGAGGACACCGATATTTTCACCGTATGTCGTATTTGGTGTAGCACCAAAGAAACCAGAAAGAATGTTCGCAAGGCCATCACCTAGCAAGGAACGTTGTAAACCTGGTTCTTTCATCAAGTCTTTTGATACGATGTTACTTGTAACAACAAGGTGACCCACGTGTTCCGCAAATACTACAAATAATGCTGGCATAATCATGACGATGGCATTGATATCAAATTCAGGCATACCATAAAACTGTGGTAGCGAGAACCATGGTGCCGCTTCAACAGCGGAGAAATCGACAACGCCCATGATAGCAGATAAGATATAACCTGCCACTACGCCGATAAGCACAGGAATTACAGCAAGGAATCCTCGGAATACGACGGTTCCTAACAAGGTCACAATCAAGGAGAACATAGATACTATGATAGCCTGCTCATGAGACATGCCAAGATTTTGATCACCGATGAGTCCAGCCATGCCCATAGCGACTGGAGCTAGTTCAAGACCGATGATAGCAACGATAGCCCCCATCGCAGCTGGTGGGAATAATTTATCAATCCAACCGATACCAATATAGCGAACTAAGAACGATAAAATAACAAAGGATAAGCCAAATACGACAAAGGCACCTTTGGCTGCCTCATAACCAAATCCTGCAGCCAATACCGCACTAACAGGAGCAATAAAAGCAAAACTAGAGCCTAAATAGGCTGGAATCTTGCCTTTACATACGAATAAGTACAGCAATGTACCAATGCCATTCATAAATAATGCCGTTGCTGGATCGACTTTCAACAAATACGGTACAAGTACGGTAGAGCCAAACATGGCAAATAAATGTTGAAAGCTAAGTGGCAATAATTTACCCAATGATGGGCGTTCTTGAATATCAATAAAATCGTTCATAATTTTCCCTCATACACAACACATATATTATCGTTTATTTGGTGGTACAAAACGTCCCGGTAATTTAGATTCAACCGTTCTATTCGGTCTAAACCGACTCTGCGTTTCCTCGCGCAACGACGGCAACGTTTCCTTATTACCTACTGGTTTAACACCTTCTACGCCACGTCTCGCAATACTTGCTAAAATACCGATAGCTAAACAATTCATCATTAGAGAAGAACCACCATAGCTAACGAATGGCAATGGCACACCTGTTACAGGCAACATACCACAAACCATGGCGATATTGAAGAATGCTTGACCACTGATGAGAATCGTAATCCCAATGGCTAACCATCTACCAAAAGCATCGCGTGCTCTATTAGCAATACGGAATCCAAAATACGTAAACATGGCCATTAAGAATACGACCAGAATACCGCCTAAAAAGCCCATTTCCTGTGCCCAAACAGCGAAGGCAAAGTCCGTATGTGCTTCAGGTAGATAGAAATACTTTGACGTACCATTCAGAAGGCCTTGTCCAAAGAACCCACCTGAGCCTACGGCTAACAAACCTTGTACAGTTTGATAGCCTTTATCCTGTGCATAGGACCAGGGATCAAACCAAGATACAACGCGTTCCCACCGATACGAACTACTACGAGCAGCATAAATACCTACGACAATAGCACCCATCAAGGATAAGCCAAATATACTTTTCTCAAAGCCAGATAAGAATATTAACAGGTAGGAGAAACCTATAATCAATACGGCAGTCCCCATATCCGGCTGTTTAATAGTGAGCAAAGCAAATATGATTGGCCAAAGCAACATATAGCACATATATCTTACGCGTTCAAAAATATAACCTAATGCTACCTCTTTTTGAGACAAACCCTTCTTAGGTTTAATCATAGATGTAAATCTGGGTTTTACCCACGGTTTATCCGCCAATTTAGCTGCTGTCCACATGAGTGCAGCCAATTTAGCAAACTCTGATGGCTGGAACGAGAATAGGCCAAGAGAAATCCACCGGCGCGCACCATTGACCTCTACACCGACCAAATATATAGCCACTAAGGATACTGCGGTCAATCCCATTATCCAAGTCAGTAATTTAGCATTTTGTAATCGACGATAATCAAATCGATACAAAAGGACACCCAAAATAGCAGAAGCCAATAAATAACCTAAATGTCTCGGTGCATAGCCCAACAATCCAGTATCTGTTGTAATCGACCCAACATAGGTGGCACTAAAGATATTAATGCTACCAATCAAGGCCATAAGCGCTATAGGCAATAACATGCCTTGTAGGTCGTTCTTAAACACTTTCTCCCAAAAGTGCCCCTTCTTTTCCCCTTTTTGCACCATATTATGCCTCCTTAGTAACAGTCGGTTTCACTGCTTCTAATCGGAAAATAGGTTGTCCCTTTGCGCTAAATTTCTCTTCATATTCCGTTTTTACATTCGGTAAATCTGTACTATGTAAATCATAGGTGACATTCTTGAGTTCCCACCCACAATTTTTGAACTCCTCTAGAGAGAACATAAACAAGTCTTCATTATCGGTTTTAAAGTGCACTTCGCCATTATCTTTTAACAAACGTGCATAGCGGTCAAGGAATGTATGATATGTTAAGCGACGCTTAGCATGTTTAGCCTTAGGCCATGGATCACAGAAATTGATATAGAATCGATCTACTTCTTCAGGGGCTACAATTTCTTCAATTCCTGCAATATCAAACAAAGATACTTTTGCATTGTCCCGTTGAGCTTCGAAAATCTTTTGTGCTGCATAGTAAATTACACCGATTTGAACCTCAAAACCAACAAAATTTGCATCTGGATATGCTTCAGACATACCCGCAATGAATCGTCCCTTACCAGTGCCTAGTTCCATGTATAATGGTCTTTCTGGATGCGAAAAAGCCTCTCTCCATCTGCCTTTATAAGCCTCTTGTCCTGATAAAATAATGTGTGAATCATACTCGCGGATAGCCTCATCAATCCACGGTTTTCTACGAAGACGCATCGTTACTCCTTATATGTCTATTCTGAAAGTACTATATTACATAACTAATTGTTACCTATCCTTATTATTATAGAAAAATGCTTTACTTTACGTCAATTAGTAATATAAAAAAGCCCCTGTCATTATGAAAAGACAAGGGCTCATCATTAATTAGATAGCATATTTTCTAAGTATTCAATTTGTTGTGGGCTCAAACCAAGCTCTGTTAAACTTTTCTTAGATGTAGCAAATACCGCATTTGATTTACCAACACGAGTACCTAATGCCGCTGCTGCTACGAGTTCACGATCAAGTTTGCCTAGACGTGATCTGTTTCTATTTTGTGGTTTTGGCTTTTTAATACGGAATGTATTATATTTTACAGCTGTTGATGCTTCATCAGCTTTAATTTTGGCAGCCATATTTGTACTATTTGAGCCATTACCTAGTAGAGCACTTAAGCCCACTCGCTTTGGCACAAGTTTATCATAATCTACACCAAACTCAGGGCGTTCTTCGCGAAGTTGCTCAAATGTAGCAAGAGCCGCATTCATTTGCTTTAAACCCGCTGCAGAGTACAACTGACGAATAGCAATACTTACCTCTTGAGGTGTCAAAGTACCACGTTCAATAGCAGAAATAATCGTTTCTCTCAAGGAGTCAAGATCTCCGCTAGCTGTATAACGTCCGATTTCAACAAGATCTTTTTGACGTTCATTGAGCTCTTTTGGCACATATATATTAAATTCTGAGATGGAAGGCGCTTTTTTGGTTATCGGTTCTGCGGCACCATTTACCTCACACAGATAACCACTGCTGACTACAGCCAAAGCCACGGCCAAAGTTAAAACCTTTTTCAATGTTTCCAAATCTCCCTTTACACACCAACAAAAGCACATTTACGTTCATATACTAACCAATACAGATTTATAAATTAGTAAAACTGTATCATACATCCAAATGGGTCAGTCTATTTTTATTATATACTACTTCATCTATTATTTATAGTCATATTGATAAAAAACTATAAAATATTTTATTTATAAATACTATTTATAACTCATATTCATATATTCAAAAAGTAGTAGTTTCTATGCTAATTAGCAAGAACTACTAATTTTCAATTCATTTATAAACAATATTTATATAAGTTATATTCTGTAGCGATTTTAACTTAGTAATGCTTTTACATCAGCTACAATTTGTTCTACAGAAACACCGTTTTCCTGCAAAATATACCACAATCTAAGAAAAAGAGCCAGTCCATACAGAACCAGCTCTTTATGTAGCAAAAAGGCGGTACAACCAAATGGTTATACCGCCTTGATTCATCAATTATTCTGCAGTGAATGGCAATAAAGCGATTGCACGTGCACGTTTGATAGATGTAGTCAATTTGCGTTGATGTTTTGCGCAAGTACCGGAAATACGACGAGGTAAGATTTTGCCGCGTTCAGTCGTGAAACGACGAAGTTTTGCAACATCTTTATAGTCGATTTGATCGATATGGTCTGCACAGAAAACGCATACTTTTCTTCTTGGCTTTCTGCCTCTATCTCTTCTCATTGCGAATCCTCCTTTTCGAATTAGTAGGAGTCTCGGACACTAGAACGGGATGTGTTCGTCATCGCCGCCTGTACTGAAACTATCAAAATTGGACCCACCATCGAAAGAATTAGTATTCATATCAAGGGATTGGCCCACAAAGTTCGCTACCACTTCAGTAACGTAACGTTTTTGACCATCCTGAGTCTCGTAGGAACGAGTTTGCAAGCGACCTTCTACAAAGCAGCGACTGCCTTTACGAAGATTACCTGCCGCTTCACCAAGTTTGCCCCATGCAACGCAATTAATGAAAGCAGTTTGTTCTTTCGTTTCATTGGTTGTAGAGTCAACATAAGTATTAGTAGCAGCTACTGTGAAAGTTGCCACTGCTCTACCAGTTTTAGTAAAACGTACTTCAGGATCACGAGCTAAATTACCTAGAATTTGTACAGAGTTCATCTTTTCTCCTCCAGGCTTTAATTATGCATCGTGTTTAACAATCAGGTGTCTTAAGACATCATCGTTGATTTTCAACACACGGTCAATTTCTTTAATTTCAGCTGGATCAGCTTCGAAATTAACCAATACGTAGAAACCGTCAGTGAATTTTTTCACTGCGTAAGCAAGACGACGCTTGCCCCAACGATCTACCTTTTCTACTGTGCCGCCTACACGAGCAATTAAAGCTTCCACTTTTTCAATGACAGCGTTAGTTGCTTCTTCTTCAGCTGGTTTCACAATAACCATGACTTCGTATTTGTTCATACAAAATCACCTCCTCTTTCGGACTAATGCCCCTATCGACACATAGGGGTAGGAAGTGCTTACCATTAATAAGCTTTACTATTATAACCTAAATTAATGATGAAAGCAAGGATTCATTTAGAAACCTTGCTTTCACAGGTAATATATTATAACTGCACAAAACAGGTGCACTTATCTATACATTCTTCGTTATAAAGGTAATCTTTCACTGTCTAAACTTCAAAAACTTCTTTATCACTCAAAATGCGTATATTTCTATGATGTAAGATACGTTCTAACCTTTCAGGACTGTTTGTATGAATAGGAATGATTAAATCAGGATTGACCAAATCAATAAACGTAATTAAATCAGATGTAGTAACATGTCCACTAGAGTGACAAATATACGATGGATATGTATCAATCAATTCCTTCAACGATTCATTATACTTAATATACCCAGTCCACATCGAGTAAATAATCCGCACATCATCTCTATTAAAAAATTTAATTTTATTTATATAAGTATCTGTACATCTGATTAAAGAAACGAATCCATCCCGCATATATGATTGAGGATATGCTCCAGAATCTACTACTAAAGGTTTGTCATGCCACTTATATAATCGGCTATCATAATAGGTACTTTTAATAACAGTATCTAGAATCGTCTTCTGATATCGATCACAGAGTAACACCTTATCGTCTGGGAGATTTTGCCATATTCCCATGATCCGATCTATATTCGTGGAAGCACACATAACAAACACATACTTGCCATCTGAGACATAGGATGTTATATCGTCCAGTACTTCAGCTTCACTAATTGTTCGTCCTTGATTTCGTGATAGCGTAGTTCCTTCCGTAATCAAAATATCGATTGTCCCAACATAATTTTTTATCAACTTTTCTATACAATGGAGTCTTAGTCCATGTAACCTAAAATCGCCAGTATATAAAATACTTTTTCCTTCTGCTTCAACGACAAACATATAGCTATCTGCTGCACTATGGTCGATAACAAGAGGTCTAATTCGTATGTCACCAATCGTAAATACATTACCGCCACTAAAAGTATTAGCACCTAACAATCGTAAATATAATTGACTATCTTTATGTTCCGAAGGAATAAGCGCAATAGCTTTCGATAGTGTCCCTACATAAATAGGAATATCTGAAAGGACCGCTTTTAGCTGCCCTAAATGATCGCCGTGATAGTGAGATATGAGAACACCATCACAATTAGACGTTCCTTCAGTTACCCCATCTATCACTAAGGGGCATGGCATATAGTATTTTTCTAAACCAAGCTCATCGCCCATATCAAGTATAATCCGAGTTGTTTTAGTGCTAATTTCTACAGCACTACCACCTATCTGATGGGTGCCACGATGGATGATTATTTTCATACTTAACCTTTACTAGAAATAGCGAGTAACGTTTCTGCTCGGTATGAACGATCCAACGTTGGAGACCAGTTGACCATTTTATTTTGATAAGGCGCTTTACTTACTGTATCAGCACGCAATACAACAAAGCGAATTTGTTTCAATTCAGGTTCTTGTTCTAAGATAGCCTCACACAAAGTTCGTAAAGAATTACGTTTATCAGTCTTAAGTAATTCTTCACACTCTTTATACTGCTGAGAAACAACTGTTTTAGACGGATAGCGTGCTTTATCAACACAATTTGAATCTATACATAACATTGAATTCTTTCCGTCGTCTGCTTCAGCGTCTTTCTTTGAATTTATACGTAGCATTAAATTTGAATCTTCTCCACCATCTGCTTCAGTACAAGACGCCTCATCAAATAATATAACTAATTCAGCTTGTAACTTATATTCATCGTGCTTTTGGGCTAAATCAGGATACTTATGCTTTAATTCATTTAAGCCGATATGTGTACCACTATTATAAATCTGCTTCCATTCAAAAAGTCTATAATACGTATAAGATTCTAGAATACAACGAAGAAGTGTTTCATTACTTCCAGTGGGTGTATATTTTAACTCTACAACAGAAATCAAATTATCCTTATCATTATAACTAGTTAAGTCAATTTCTCCACAAGAATCACCTTGTGTCATATTCAAAGGAGTTTCATAGTCAAAAATATAACCTAACCCATCAATATTGCCTTGATAAAATAAAAGCTTTGCTAAAACTTTCTCTTTACTAGTTGTCAATTGTAGCTGTTCGATATCTTTATCCTCAAATGGAGTATGACCTGTATCAAAATGATTCTTTGCGCCAGTTCTTTTGGGATGAATCCCTTTCCACTCACTAATCCAATCACGAATTAACGTATCTGCTATAACCTCAGTATAAAGTTGACCAGTTTCCTTAATGTAACCAGTATAATTAACACACGCAGCTCTATAAAAATGCTCAATCAAATAATTCTTATAATCCTTCTCTGGAGTTTTGTAATTAAGACTACGCTCTATACTAATTAATAATCTTTTGTTGTAATCTTCCATAATACTATTTCTCGAACTCATAATACATTATCAACACTGCACGATATAAGCTATTTAAATACACTCTTTCCTATACATTTATTATAATAATAAATGCCGATTAATATCGAATCAACTGCTTATTATCTATCTACAGTATACTCCTCTACATGAGTATTTAATATGACATTATATTTTATTTGAAATTCTATAGAAACCTCTTGCGCCAATTCCTTATATATTTTACTATATATAGAGAATTCTAATTATAAAAGGAGTCATCATGGCTAATATTAATGAAAACTATTTAAACCTACAAGGTTCTTATTTATTTGCTAACATTGCTAAAAAAGTAGCGGATTACCAAGCAGCTCATCCAGATGCTGACATTATTCGTCTTGGTATCGGCGATGTAACATTGCCTTTAGTACCTGCTATCATAGATGCTATGACTAAGGCTGTTCAAGAAATGGGCAAAGCTGAAACATTCCGCGGTTATGGTCCAGAACAAGGTTATGATTTCCTTCGTAAAGCAATTATCGAAGGCGATTACAAACCATATGGCATCGAAATTGGTATGGACGAAGTATTCGTTTCTGACGGCGCAAAATCCGACGTTGGTAATATCCAAGAACTATTCAGCGAAGATAATATCATCGCTATCACCGATCCTGTATACCCTGTATACCTTGATTCCAACGTTATGGGCGGTCGTACAGGCCAAGACGTTGATGGTATGTTCGAAAAGGTTGTATATCTTCCTACATTTGCAGAAAATAATTTCTCTCCAGAATTTCCTGCTGAACGTGTAGATATCGTATATCTTTGCTCCCCTAACAATCCTACAGGCACAGTACTCAGCCGTGCACGCTTAGCTGAATGGATTAAATGGTGTAAAGAAAACGACGCGATTTTGATGTTCGACTCCGCTTATGAAGCTTTCATCAGCACGGAAGACACTGTTAAATCTATCTATGAAATCGAAGGTGCACGCGAAGTAGCTATTGAATTCCGTTCCTTCTCTAAAACTGCTGGCTTTACAGGTACACGTTGTGCCTACGCAGTAGTTCCAAAAGAGGTAACAGGCAAAACTAAATCTGGCGAACGTCAACCTTTGAATCCTATGTGGAACCGTCGTCAATGCACTAAATTTAACGGCGTACCTTACATCGTTCAACGTGGTGCTGAAGCGGTATATTCCAAAGAAGGCCGCGAACAAACTCGCGCAAACATCGCTTACTACAAAGAAAATGCACGCATCATCAAAGAAGGCCTCGAATCCATTGGCCTTACTGTATACGGTGGCACTGATGCACCTTACATTTGGTTAAAAACACCTGGCAACATGACAAGTTGGGAATTATTTGACCTTCTTCTTGAAAAGGTACAAATCGTATCTACACCTGGTTCTGGTTTCGGTCCACACGGCGAAGGTTACCTTCGTTTAACTGCATTCGGCAGCCGTGAAAATACAATCCGTGCTGTAGAACGCATTAAAACATTACAGTTCTAACACTATTACAACTAAAAATAGGCTTATAGGACAAAAAGTGTGTGTGAAAACCCTTATAACACTAGATATTTACTAGTGTTATAAGGGTTTAATCTTTTTCTGGAGAAGTTTGAGGGTGGACAAAAAGTGTGGGTAAAAACATCAATTAACCCTTGTAATTACTGATTAAAATGAGGTTATATCTTCCTATATATAAACAAATATGGAGGAAGAGTTTATGCGACAAATAAAATGTCCTGATTGTAATGAAACATGTATTAAACATGGTGTTTTAAAATCTGGTTCTCAGCGTTGGTTTTGCAAACATTGTAAGGTGGCATTTACCGTTAAAATTAATAATTTAAGTAAAGAGTTAAACCTATTTTTGAATTGGTTATTCAGCACCGATATTCAAGCTGATATGCCAGGTAAAGGTCGTACATTTAGGCGTAAAACTGCTAAATTTTGGTCCATATGGCCATTGCCACCAAAAGTGGAAGAAGTACATGATGTGGTATATCTTGATGGAATTTACTTAGCTAGG
>NZ_ALKL01000022.1:0-28977 GCF_000286635.1 Veillonella sp. ACP1
AATTTAAAATATAAGTATGGAAATAGACATTTCTGGTGTAGAGGATATTATGTGGATACAGTGGGAAGATACGAAGGAGCGATAAAAGAGTATATTCGCAATCAATTACAAGAAGATATAGCACAAGATACATTAAACTTTAAAGAATATACCGACCCGTTTACGTGTGAGCCGGTAAAATAGGCAAAATAAAAGCCCCCGAGTAGGGGGCAGCCAGTGGTAATAGAGTGGTTGTCAGATCATTCAAAGCCCTCTTTAGAGGGCCACCACTAGAGAAAGACCCTTATAGGGTCAGAGCAAACCACCCGTTCAACGGGTGGTTATGATTTGAGAAATACAAGTACGTATGATATAGTTAACGTAGAATCAATGTAGTATATTTTGGTATAAGGAGAGATACTATGAGTTCTACAACTATTATTATCATCGTGGCGGTTGCAGTCATTTGGGCCATTTTGTTTGCCGTATTTATGAAGTTCAATAAAAAACGACAAGCCGGTGAACAACAATTTGTACAAGAGAATGCTAATAAAGCGATTCTTCATATTTATGGTAAATCTGTAAAGGTTGATGGTAAGGACCTTTCTACTATTGATCATAAAACTGGTCAATATGGTCAAGTCATTATGGCATTAACACCAGGAGAACATACCATTGAATCCGTATATTACACGACGGATAATGTGGGTACTAAAACAAAGAATGTTGAAACACAGCCTGTTACCATCACAATTCCAGTACAAGCAGGTAATGAATATAATGCGGCTATGTATTTCTATTCCGCAGAACAACGTAATGCGTATTATAAAGGTGACGTTGACGATGCCGTTTTAGAAGTTGAACTAGAATTAGAATCTGGTTTTACAGCGAATACTCATGCTTATATCATCGTGTACCGTGAATGTAAATAAATTAGTATAGTAACTGTTTAATAGAGCTATCATTGTGGTAGCTCTATTTTTTATAAATCGTTGTTGGTTATTATCATATTTATTTGTGATATAATAAAAGGATATATGAAAGGAGCATAATTATGGACTTCTATACCGTTTCCTATGTGGAAAGCCAAATCGCATCTGGTCATACATTAGGGTTCGTTATCTTTGTAGTTGTTTTATTAGCCCTTCTCGGAATAGGCATTCAAGTTTTGCGTAATGGTTTTACAAGCCGTTACCGTGATTTAACTGTTATATTATCCTTAATTATTGTATTTTTCTTAGGCTTAGAATATCAAGAATATGGTCGTATGAAGAATTACTCTGAAGATTCTTCTAGAATGGCTCAATTCTTGCATTCCTTTAGTGCAGACCGTGGTGTTGATGAAGGTCAATTAGCTGTTAATTCCTTAAAGGTACGTAATGGTATGATCTTAAAGGTTAGCGATGCATACTATGAGGTGCAATTTAATCCTGAATTTACTACCTATACAATCACTCGTGTGTATACAGTAAGTCCTACAGACCGAATTCATGATAAAGCGGATGTATTACCATAAGGAGGACCACATATGACAGAAGCTATGGCCGTCTATGGGATGGTCTTTGCCAAACTCGCCATAGGTCTCTTGGCGATTATTTTACAAATTAATTTAATGGGTAAAGGTAATTTGGCGCCTACCTCAGCCTTAGACCAATTACAAAACTATGTACTCGGCGGTATTATCGGTGCCATCATCTATAATGATGCGATTGGTATTTTACAATTTATGTTAGTTCTCATCTTATGGACTATTCTCGTAATGACGCTTAAATTCTTAAAAGGCAATCTTAGATTCTTTAAAACAATTCTAGATGGTCATCCTGTAATTGTTATTGAAAAAGGTCATGTCTTAACTGAAGAATGTATGCGTTATGGCATTCAATCGGCTGAGTTAAAACTAAAACTTCGCACAGCTGGTGTTCAATATGTAGCAGATGTTAAGCGCGCCGTATTAGAGCAAAATGGTCAGCTTAGTGTTGTTCAGTTCGGTGAAGAAAATATTCGTTTTGATTTGATTAATGATGGTCAAATTAATCAATTTACTCTTGATGTAATTGAAAAAGATAAAGAATGGCTAGAACAAGAGGTACAGGCACAAGGGTATTCTATTAAGGATATCTACATTGCGGAATACAGAGATGGTAAAGTCGTATTGTATCCGTATGAGAAAAAACATCGGCCTCAATTGGTAAAAACAATTAAAACTAAGACTACTCATACAAAGGATATAATAAAATCTAAAATATAATCTCTTGAATTATATATATAGAGCGTTGTTAAGCCCACTATTCGTAGTGGGCTTATATAGAAAGGAAATTAGTGAACCGTAAAGATTTAATTGATCGATTACAAGAACTTTATAAAGATGAAGATAGTCGTGTAACTATTAATCCTCATGCAGAGCAAAAGGTTGCCATTGTCTATCCAAATACATATTTCGTTGGCATGAGCAATTTGGGACTTCATATTATTTACGAGGAAATTAATCGCCATCCGGCTAGTGTATGTGAGCGGATATTCTTACCTGAGAAAAAGGAACTAGATGCCTATGATAAGACGAAAACTCCGCTTATGAGTGTTGAAACGCAACGACCTATGCATCAGTTTGATGTGGTAGCCTTTGATGTGACCTTTGAAATGGATTATTTCCATATTCCTCTTATGCTTCGTCATGGTCGGGTACCTGTTATGAGTGAAGATCGAACTGGCTTTGATCCTATCGTCATTGCCGGAGGTCCTTGTGCGACATTTAATCCTGAGCCCTTTGCGGACTTTATTGATGCTTTCATCATCGGTGAAGGGGAAGGTATCGTTACTGCTGTGTTAGAACGAATTCGCAAGGGTCGTGAGCATGGTGAAAGCCGAGAAGAAACGATTTCTGCACTAGCTCAAATTGATGGTGTATATGTACCTGTTTTATATACGCCTCGATATGACGATAATAAGCGTTTTGTTGGCTATGATATAGCAGATGGTGCCCCTAAAATTATACGACGCCATTTTGAGCCTCTAACGAGTGGAGGTGAAACGGTAATTGCTACGAATTTCACCGAGTTTGGTGCCATGTATATCATTGAGGTAGCTCGAGGCTGTGGCCGCCATTGTCGATTCTGTATGGCTGGGTATTGTTTCCGCGTACCGCGTGTACGACCACTGGATATTTTGAAAGAAGGCGTGGATAGAGCAGAAAAGTTAGGGAAAAAGGTAGGTCTTATGGGGGCGGCCATTTCCGATTATCCAGAGGTTGATGAGCTCGTAACCTATATTCGCTCTAAGGATATGCGTTATTCTTGTGCATCCTTGCGCGCCGATTCCTTGACACAAGCCGTTGTCGATGGATTGGCTGAAAGTGGACAAAAGACAATTACTATTGCACCAGAAACAGGTAGTGAACGATTACGCCGTGTCATAAACAAGGGGATTAGTGAAGAAAATCTCCGTACTGCGGCTCAGTTATCCGCTAAGTCTGGCATTCAGCATATGCGTCTTTATATTATGATTGGCCTGCCAACGGAAACTGATGAAGATATAGATGCCATCATTGGGCTAGCTGAACGTACACAAGCTCACATGGCTGAGGTGGGCTGTAAAGGTCGCTTAACACTTAGCATTAATCCATTTATACCAAAGCCATTTACACCATTCCAGTGGATGGCTATGGATCATCAAAAGAGTGTAGAAAAGAAATTACAATATATTAAGAAATCATTGCAAAAAAATCGTCGCATCGAGGTACTCGTTGAGTCTCCTAAAGAAGCATATATCCAAGGTGTACTCGCCCGAGGTGACCGCCGCTTAGGCAAGGTACTCGCTGCATGTGCTCTAGATAGAGGTAGCAAATCCTTTAAATCTGAAATGAAAAAAGCCGGTCTCGACATGGATGACTGTAATTATCGGGAACGCAAGTTCGAGGATTATTTGCCTTGGTCTCATTTGGATATGGGTCTAAGAAATGGTTATTTAGAACAAGAATGGCAACGGGCAGTTGATGAAGCGTATACACCGCCTTGTATGGAAGGGTGTAAGCGCTGTGGCGTGTGTAAGTGATTCGAGAAATAAATAGTAGAGGAACAGTCGTATGGATATTACTGTTGTAAATGTAAATACAAATGATGATCGTAAATGGTCTTTTGAAATGCCTAACTGGGCCAATCAATTTCCTCTAGTTATGGGGGATACATATCGTCATGGTGGTGTATCTAAGAAGCCATGTGAATCTCTAAATTTAGCTACTCACATAGAAGATTCATTACAAGATGTATTAGATAACCGCAGCATTGTGGCTGATCATTTAGGTGTATCGCCAGACCGCATTACCTGTGGTAATCAGGTGCATGGACTCAATGCAGTACGCATTACAGAAGATTTAATCGGTGCTGGTGCTATGAGTTCTGATACTGCTATTCCAGATTGTGATGCAATCTATACGGATATACCAAATATTCCATTATTCTTATTTACTGCCGATTGCGTACCAGTAGGCATTTACGATCCAGTGCATCATGTGGTGGCTACCGTTCATGCAGGATGGCGCGGTGCTATAGGCCATCTACCGGTTATCACCATAGAGGCGATGCAACGAGATTTTGGTACGCGCTTTGAAGACTGCTATGTATATTTAGGTCCTAGCATTGGACCTGAATCCTTTGAGGTTAATCAAGAACTGGCAGATACTTTCACAGACGAGTGGAAGAAAATAACTGATGCCAATAGTGATGAATTAGTTCGATATATCGTTAGAGATGGTGCGTCGAAAGCGACACCACATGTTGATTTATGGCGATTTATCGAAGAAGATTTGTTGCAACGAGGTGTTCCAAAGGACCAAATCTGTATTGGTGGTATCGATAGTATGACCGATGAGAATTGTTTTTCCTATCGTCGTGAACATGGCAAAACTGGTCGTATGGCATTATTTGGTATGCTCGAAAAACGGTAAAGATATACATTATTGGTTAAATATTATATAATATAAGTCTATAGGATATTTATTTATACGTTACTATATGGGAGGATCATATGATTGAAGAATCCCTTCATAAAATCCAACAACGCATGGCTGATGCAATGGCTAGCGTAGGGCGCACGGATACGGCGTTACTTGTTGCGGTTACAAAGAATCATCCTGTAACGGCTGTAGAGGAAGTGGCTCGCCTTGGATGCACTCATGTGGGCGAAAATCGCGTGCAAGAGGCAAAAGAAAAACAAATGCTTTATACAGGACCTAAATTGGTATGGCATTTAATTGGCCATTTACAAGTTAATAAGGTTCGTCAAGCGGTACCGATGTTTGATTTGATTCATTCTGTAGATAGTAAGAAACTATTAGATGAAATCGAAAAGGTAGCTGCTAAGCATGATAAGGTACAAGATATATTGTTACAAGTCAATGTAGCTCGCGAAGCGAGTAAGTCTGGTATGTCCGTAGAGGATTTTCCTGACATACGAGACTATGCGAAGACCTTACCGCATGTACGCGTTAAAGGGTTGATGTGCATGGCTCCGTTTTTCGAAAATCCGGAGGATGCAAGACCTATCTTTAGAGTGGCACATGCTTTGTATGAAGATATGAAAGGGTATTTCCCTGATGGGGATATACAATATTTGTCGATGGGGATGACACATGACTTTGAAATAGCCTTACAAGAAGGGGCTAACATCGTGCGTGTAGGCACTGCCATCTTTGGGGAACGTGTATATAACTAATTGGGAATATAACAGTGTGAGTATATTAGGAGGATTACCATGTCTATGGGAGAACAATGGCAAAAAATCAAAAATTTTATCGGCATTAATAATGATGACCGTTATGATTATGATGATGAGTATGAATATGAAGATGATGAGGACTATGCAGAGGACGTGCCACCAGTAGCACCAACAGCAGCTGCATCTGAGTTCCATCCACGTAAGGTAGGAGGCACATCCACTATGACACAACGTCCAACAGCCATGAAAGTAGTTGTTATCGAACCTAAGGTTTTTGAAGATTCTGAAAGCATCACTCATCAATTGCGTGACATGCGCCCTGTATTGATTAACTTTGAAAATACAGATCCTCACGAAGCAGCTCGCATCGTTGATTTTGTATCTGGTGCAACATTTGCATTAGATGGCAAATTGGAAAAGGTAGGCAAAGACATTTTCATGTGCGTACCTGTTAATGTATCCATTGATTATAATAATGAATCTGAAAGTGGAACAACTGAACAACAAGAATTTAACTGGCAAAATAAATAATCCGGTATAGAAAAAGTGGTGATACTATGTTGGGAAAAACAGTATGTATAGGCGTAGGAGCCATGGGTGGTGCCCTTTTACGAGGTGCACTCTCACAAGGTATATTACGTAGAGATGATGTATCAATCGTAGTGCGTCGCCCTGAACATCGCGACGAATTAGTTGACGAATTGGGCGTTACAGGTTTTGTAGAATTACCTGATATGGCGCAGTTTGATACGATTATCTTAGCTGTTAAACCACAGGTATTACCATCTGTATTGAGCCAATTAACATCTGTGAAAGCGGGTGCTACGGTTATATCTGTGGCAGCTGGCGTAACATTAGATACCTTGCGCAAAGCATTACCAACCGCGGTGTTGTACCGTGCCATGCCGAATACTCCAGCATCTATTGGATGTGGTATGACTGCGTTGACTGCGGATAATGGAGCTGATACAATTCACGTGGAGGCTTTATTTAATGCGGTTGGTGAAGTAGCCGTTGTCAGTGAAGCTGACCTAGATCGATTAGGCGCTTTGTCTGGTGCCGGCCCAGGATATATGTTTGTCATTTTAGATGCCTTGGCTGATGCGGGAGTCCGCATTGGATTACCTCGTCAATTGGCGATTAAGGCGGCTGCCCAAACGATGTATGGGGCTGGTAAAATGGCATTAGAATCCAACACACATCCTGCTATATTGCGCGATCAAGTGACTAGCCCTGGCGGCACTACGATTGCTGGCATTGGAGCTATGGAAAAAGGTGGCTTGCGCAGTGCCCTACAAGATGGGGTTGTTGCTTGTTTAGCTCGTTCCAATGAATTGGGGAAATAATGGCTGATACTAGTAAATTAATTAGATATTTTGAAGCAAGCGGTAGCGGTGAAGAAGCGCGCCGTATGCTTGATTTAGCAGAACAAGTGGTAAAGGGAAAACCGTATCGCGTTTGTGACTTTACAAGTCCTGCCGGTCTTGTTATCGCTGATGCAATTAAGGCGGCTTATCCTGAATTACTCGTTCAATCCTATGGCGGCTATGAAGGGGCGGAACGTATTCGTATCGCCTTTGTAGATAGTCATTTTCAAGGTACAGTAGATATGGGTATCATTCCCTTGAAGGTATCTTGGGATCCACGATTTAGATTGTTAAATCATCGTGATGTGCTTGGTTCTTTAATGGGACTTGGCATTGATCGCTCGAAATTTGGCGATATTATTATGGGCCAAGGGGGCGCACAAATTCTCGTAGATAGCGCTGTAGCAGATTTTGTAGTGCAAAATTTTACAAAGATTGCTATGGTTGCCGTATCTGTAACTCCGATGGAGTTAGATGAGATAGCACCAAAAGAAGAAAAGATTAAAGAAGTGCGTACTACCGTTGCATCACTTCGATTGGATGCGGTAGCAAGCTCTGGCTTTAGCGTATCCCGTACCAAATTGGTGAGCGCTGTAAATGCCGGTTTATTGCAAGTAAATTGGCAACCTGCAAAGGGGCCATCCCAAGAGGTCAAAGAAGGGGATATCATCTCTATGCGTGGTCGTGGCCGAATGAAGGTAGAGGCTATTACGGGCACATCCCGTAAGGGACGTATCGGCGTTTACCTTAAACGATTTATGTAAGCAAATAAGCAATCGGCTTGATTCATCAAGCCGATTTTTTATACCGCTTATGTATATCTATAGTTCCATATGTAGGTATACATAAGCGGTATCATCAATTATGCGAGGTTCATTATGATATCTCTAACAATACAAACTACAGCGAGTGATACCATTTTATTTGTAGGTGGTGGCGCCGTGGCTGAACGACGTCTAGCATTATGCTTAGACGAGCCCTGTCAATGCATTGTCATTAGCCCCGTTATAACAGATCAGATGAAAGCTTGGCATGAGGATAACAGATTTATTTGGCACAATACAGTGTTTAGCGATGACCATATAGACATTGTAAAACAATGTAAATTATTGTTTATCTGTACAGATAATAAAGCTGTTAATGATTATATCGAAGCTATAGCACGCAATAATGGCATACTAGTCAATCGTGCCGATAATGCTACAGCTTGTGATTTCACAGTACCATCAACAATCGATATGGGTGATTTGCATGTTGCGATTAGTGCTAATAATGGGGGACCACGTATTAATCGTCTTGTGAAACAAGATATGATGAATCGTTATAATATATTGCAAATTGCCATACCGAGACTTAAAATTATGAGGGAAGAGGTAAAGTTACTTATCCCTAGCGTAGAGGAGCGTAGCCGTTTTTGGCGCACTCATCTAGGCGAATCTGAATTTCAGGCTATTCTTAAGGGACAATGGCCTTTGATAGAGGAGAAACTACACCATGCAATTAGTGGTATTAGGACTAAATCATAGAAGTGCTGCCGTTGAGGTGCGTGAACGTTTCTCGTTTGAAAAAAACGAGGTAGAAAGCGCCTTAAATCGACTCTATGAATACGAAAAAATTTCAGAATGCGTCATTCTATCGACTTGCAATCGTACGGAAATTTATGCCGTATTAGAAGATGTACAATCTCCTAAAGCGTATATGCTCGATGTATTAAAGCATTTAAAACATGCCGATACAATTGATGAATCCGCATTTTTCTTCTATGAAGAGAAAGCGTGTATAGAACATCTATTCCGCGTATCTGCTAGCCTTGACTCCCTAGTGTTGGGGGAAGGGCAGATTCTTAGCCAATTGAAAGGTGCCTATATCGCGGCCTATAGTGCAGGCTTTACGGGAACCGTATTTAATATTCTATTCCAACGCGCTATTAGCGTTGGTAAAAAGGTTCGGACCAATACAGGCATTGCGAATACACCTGTGTCTGTTAGTTACACGGCGGTTAACTTGGCGGAAGATAGCCTAGATAAACCACTTTCAGAAGCAACAGTCCTCATCTTAGGGGCTGGTACGATGAGTGAGTTAACAGCTACACACTTACAATCAAAGGGCGTAAAAACCATATTCGTATCAAATCGAACTTTTACCAAAGCGGAAGCCTTGGCGAAGAAATTTAATGGGCAAGCCATTAAATTAGATCACTATGTAGAACAAGCGGAACATGCGGATATCATCATTACATCGACGGGGGCACCGCATTATATCATTGGTGAAAAAGAGGCAAAACGGATTGCCTCATTGCGTCATGGACGTCCCATCGTGATGATTGATATTGCAGTACCACGTGATATTGATCCTGTCGTTGCGGATATTGAAGGTGTGTACCTATTCAATATCGATGCTCTTGAAAGCGTTGTAGAAGAAAATAAACAACAACGCGAGGAAGAAGCGAAGAGGGCTGAACCGATTATTCACGAAGCCATCGATGAAGTGTTAGAAAAGTTTAGTTATTTATCCGTACGCCCTATGATGGCGCTATTGACGGATAAGGCTGACCGTATTCGTCGCCGTGAATTACATCGAGCGCTGGCTAAATTGCCGGATATTTCCGATAAAGAGCGTCGCATCATTGATTCTATGAGTCGTATGATCGTTAGAAAAATGCTAAGAGAACCGATGATTCATTTCAATGAAATCGCCGGTACACAAGAAGAAGGTTTATATTGGGATTTATTCAAAGATATGTTTAATCTCGAGAAAGAAGGCTCGTAGTATGAGGAACCACATTAGAATTGGAACTCGAAAGAGTGCTCTTGCCTTATGGCAGTCAGAATATGTAAAAAGTGAATTGCAACGCTTATACCCGGGGGTTACCGTAGAGTTAGTTCACTTTAACACAAAAGGGGACCGCATTTTGAATAAGCCCCTTGCCGAAGTAGGTGGCAAAGGTTTATTCACTGCTGAATTAGAGGCGGCTATGCATGCTGGTGATATCGATATCGCCGTTCATAGTTTAAAGGATATGCCTACAGAATTGCCAGATGGCCTTACATTAGGTGCTATTTCCAAACGGGAAGTACCATTCGATGCTTTGGTCAGTCCTAAATATAAAACATTGGACCAATTACCAGAAGGAGCGCGTATTGGCACCAGTAGTTTACGTCGTCAAGCCCAATTATTGCATCGCCGTCCAGACCTACAAATCGAAGTCATCCGAGGTAATGTACAAACCCGTCTTGGCAAGATTGAAACAGAAGGCCTCGATGGCGTCGTATTGGCACAAGCAGGCCTTAAACGGCTCGGTTTAGATGATAGAATCACACAAGTCTTTACGGCGGATGAAATGATTCCTGCTGTGGGTCAAGGTGCATTAGCCATTGAATGTCGCAGTGACGATGCTGAGATGTTAGACATGCTTTCAAAAATAGACGACGAACCAACACGCCTTGCCGTAGAGGGGGAACGTAGTTTCTTAAATCAACTCAATGGTGGCTGCCAAGTGCCGATGGGCGTATATGGAACTGTTGAAAAAGGACAGCTTAATTTGAAAGCGCTCATTGCGTCCTTGGATGGTAAAACTGTATATGAAGGAGAATTGTCTGGACCTGCTAAGAAAGGGGTTATGTTAGGCAAAAACCTTGCGAAAGCCTTATATGAAGAAGGGGGCAAACACATTGTGGAAGCCCTTGTTAAGGAGGGAATCATAAAATGACAGGTTTAGTATATTTAATCGGCGCAGGCCCTGGAGATTCTAAATTAATCACTGTAAAAGGTAAGGAATGCATCGAACGTGCAGACGTTATCGTATATGATTATTTAGCAGATGCTCATCTATTAGAATGGGCTAGACCTGATGCAGAATTGATTTATGCAGGGAAACAATGCAAAGACCACACCATGCACCAATGGGAAATCAACGAATTATTGGTGGCAAAGGGCAAAGAAGGCAAAATCGTAGCCCGCTTAAAGGGTGGTGATCCACTCGTATTTGGTCGCGGTGGGGAAGAAGCCATGGCCCTTCGTGAGGCCGGTGTTCCTTTTGAATTTGTACCTGGTGTTACATCGCCTATTGCAGCACCTGCTTATGCAGGTATTCCTGTAACACAACGCGCTATGGCCACATCCTTTGCGGTTGTTACTGGTCATGAAGACCCAACAAAAGCGGTGTCTGGCATCCATTGGGAAGGTCTTGCCACAGCAGTGGATACACTTTGCTTTGTCATGGGCGTAGGCAATTTACCTACGATTGCAGAAAAATTGATAGCTCATGGCCGTCCTGCTAATACACCAGTGGCTCTCGTTCGCTGGGGGACTAAACCTGTTCAAGAGGTGCTTGTTTCCACACTAGAACATGTTGTAGAAGACGTAGAAAAGGCACAACTAAAGGCACCAGCCATCATCGTCGTAGGCGATGTTGTAAACTTGCGTGAACAATTGCAATGGTTCGATAACAAGCCATTATTCGGCAAAACGATTGTGGTAACTCGTGCTCGCTCTCAAGCTAGTAAATTCCGTGATATGCTCATGAATCAAGGAGCCAATGTTATCCAAGCAGCAGCTATTAAAACAGAGCCTGTAGAATTATTTGATGAAGATAAACGTTTATTACATGGCGTAGATCGCTATTCTTGTGTCGTATTCACATCCGCTGAAGGGGTACGCTACTTCTTTGATGCATTGTACGGGGAAGGCAAGGATGCGCGTTCCTTAGGTTATGCTAAGGTATGTGCTATCGGCAGTGCTACCGCTAAGGCGTTGACGAATTATGGCATTACGCCGGATATTATCCCTGTAGATTATAAGGCTGAATCCGTTGTTGATGCATTGAAACAGCATGTTAAACCTAGACATACAGTGCTATTAATTCAACCTAAGAAGGCTCGTGAAGTAATTCCTCGTGAATTGCGTCACTTAGATATCGACGTAGATATCTTGCGCTTGTATGAAACGCAACAAGATACATCTCAACAAGAGGCATTAGTAGATGCATTGCAACATGGTCATGTCGACTATATTACATTTACTAGCTCCTCTACAGTTACCAATACGTTAGATTTATTGGGTGAAGATGCACTTTCACTATTAGAACATACAAAAATTGCGTGCATCGGACCTATTACGGCCGCTACGGCTATGAGTGCAGGTTTAAAGGTAGATATCATTAGTCCTGTATATACGACAGAAGGTCTTGTAGATACAATCGTGAAAGACTGCGCTAACTAATATACTGTCATTATTAAACGGAAGAAGGAAATTTACTATGTACGATTTAACCTATCGTCCTCGCCGTTTGCGCACTTCTCCAGAAATGCGTGATTTAGTACGAGAAACAACATTAGATACAACTGATTTGATTTATCCATTATTCATCGTTCCTGGTGAAGGGATAAAAAAAGAAATCGACACATTGCCAGGACAATACCATTTATCCGTAGACGAAGCGGTAAAGGTGGCGCAAGAGGCTTATGACCTCGGCATTCGTGGTGTAGAAATCTTTGGCATTCCTACCTATAAGGATGAACAAGGTTCCTCTGCTTGGGATATGTCTCAACCGGTACAACAAGCGATTACAGCCATCCGTGAAGCGGTGCCAAATCTCTTGGTCATTGCAGACGTATGCTTATGCCAATATACATCTACTGGTCACTGCGGCATGATAGATCATCACGAAATCTTAAATGATGAAACATTACCTCTATTGTGCAAGGTTGCGGTTAGCCAAGCGCAAGCAGGTGCTCATATGGTGGCGCCATCTGATATGATGGATGGCCGTGTAGGTGCTATTCGTGAAGCTCTTGATGAAGCTGGTTTTACCAATGTATCCATCATGAGCTATGCTGCAAAATATGCATCTGCCTACTATGGTCCATTCCGTGGCGCGGTTAATTCGGCTCCACAATTTGGGGACCGTAAATCATATCAAATGGATCCGGCTAATCGATTAGAAGCAATGCGTGAAATTGAACTCGATATCGCTGAAGGTACGGATATCATCATGATTAAACCAGCATTGTGCTACTTAGATATCGTTCGCGAAGCCCGTGACCGTTATGAATTACCATTGGCTGTCTACAATGTATCCGGCGAATATGCGATGGTTAAAACGGCTGCAGCCGCTGGTCTCATCGATGAACAACGCCTTGTTATGGAAACGATGCTCTCCATGAAACGGGCTGGTGCTAAGATTATCATTACATACCATGCCCTTGATGTGGCACGTTGGCTTAAACAATAAGGAGTGACTATGTTACAACTAGGTAAATCAGAAAAAGCGTTTGACGAAGCAAAGCGATATATGCCAGGTGGCGTTAATAGTCCTGTTCGCTCCTATCGCAGCGTAGGCTCAAACCCTCCATTTATTAGCTCCGCTAGCGGCAGCCGTATCTATGACATTGATAATAACGAATACATCGACTACGTGTTGAGCTGGGGCCCTATGATTTTGGGCCATGCGAACCCAGAGGTCGTAGCTAGTTTGCAAGAGGCTATTCCTCGTGGTACAAGCTATGGTGCGCCTACACTGTTAGAAACTGAATTGGCTAAGAAAATCCAAGCCTTCATGCCATCTATGGAAATGGTCCGTCTCGTTAACTCTGGTACAGAGGCGACTATGAGCGCATTGCGCGTAGCTCGTGGGTATACGGGCCGCGACCGTATCGTTAAATTTGTTGGCTGTTACCATGGTCATAGTGATTCCCTATTGGTGAAAGCCGGCTCTGGCCTCGCTACATTTGGCGTACCAGATAGCCCAGGCGTACCAAAGGGAGTTGCAGAAAATACCATCACATTGCCATACAATGATATTGATGCGGTTAAACAATTATTCGATGAAATGGGCGATACCATTGCTTGTATTATCGTAGAACCTGTTGCAGGTAATATGGGCTGTGTGCCACCAGTAGAAGGATTCCTTGAAACCTTGCGCGATGTAACAAAGGCACATGGTGCCCTATTAATCTTTGACGAAGTTATGTGTGGATTCCGCGCTAGCAGCGGTGGTGCTCAAAAACTATACAATATTAAACCCGATTTGACGTGCCTTGGTAAAATCGTTGGCGGTGGTATGCCTCTTGCTGTATTTGGCGGTTCTAGCAAAATCATGAGCGAAGTAGCACCATCCGGCCCTATTTACCAAGCTGGTACTTTGAGTGGTAATCCTGTGGCTGTAACGGCAGGCCTTGCTACATTATCTATGTTGCAACGAGACCCAACCATCTTTAAACAAGTGGAAGATAGCACAAAAGCATTGTGTCATGGCCTTGAAGAATTGGCTAAGAAATACAATGTGCCAGCTGTGGTGCAACGTGTGGGTTCTATGTTTACCTTGTTCTTTACAGATAAATCGGTTCACAATTTTGATGACGCTAGTGCATGCAATGCGGACCATTTCAAGACATTCTTCCATCATAACTTGAGCCATGGTATTTACTATGCGCCAAGTCCATTTGAAAGCAACTTTGTGTCTATGTGCCATAAGAGCGCAGAAATCGATAAAACATTGGCTGTTGCAGAGGAAGCTTTCAAAATGATTAGTGAAACAATGTAATACTATTAGATAGAATCGATATGGGTGATGAACATGCAATTTTACAAGAACTTAAAACGGGCTCGTGTACGCATGGGAAAGAGCCAAATCGAAGTCGCCAAGGCTGTAGGCATTAGTAATGCAGCATTGTCCAATTACGAGACTGGCTATAGAGAACCAGACCTCGATACACTGTGCGCGTTGGCTCGTTACTATGAGCTGACCTTAGATGAACTCGTGAATATTAATAATGAACAGCAAGAACGCATTTATGACATTAGCACCGCTGTGAAGGATACACATATTAAGTTCAAAGGGGACTTGTATGAATTAAAAGCATCGCAAAAGAAGGTTCTCTTGCGAGAATTAGATACAGTGTTTGAAAAATTTCAACGATCTCGTATAACATCCATCAAAGAAGGTACCTCACATCGCCATCCTCATATCAATCGGGGAGGTCTGTTGGGGGCAAACCTTGCGGTGAGTCGCGGGAAAAAATGATAAGATAATATTGACAGCCATGCGGATATACCCTATACTGAACTTGTGAACATTATAGTGTGTCTTTAGCTAGACTTTGGACGTACTCATAACTGTTTACACCATAAAACAATAATAAAAGGAGCCTAGATGGTCGTTTATAGATTTGCTATGAACGTCATCTAGGCTCTTTTTTGTTTTTGTGGACAATTAGTAGTTGATACTTATGACCTACCAAATTTTAGCCAATCATAGAATCTGATTAATCTCTTAAAGGCAGTAGAAATTATAGGGGCTGAAAAAATATCAGGAATTTCATGATATACAGTATCTAGAAATGTGTAAAGTTCATCAATATTAATATTATCTTGTGGAAGATATTGTATTTCACATATTGCCTTAGCAGTAGGATAGGTATTGACTATTGTTTGGACGGTATCATTAGTATAGTTTCGTTTGTATTTTGTATTAATTAGGGTCTTATTTAATAGTCTATCAATTTCCTCAGTTCCAGCATTTTCAGGAATTCCTGTGTTTAAGTTATTCTCAATTTCTGGGTAAGAATGAGTTGCTTCTGTTAGTAACTTATAGGCTGGTAATTTATTATTATCTTTATAGACTTTAGGATAAGCGTATATCAATAAATCATCTGCTGTGAATTTTAGCGTATCATATAGGATGTTAAGATACCAATCTTTTGCGTCTATACCAGTTAGGCCTAATAATGATCGTGTTCCAGGTTTTGATAATGTGAATACTAAATCATCAGGTTTAACATGCGTATCATCAATATTGACAAGAATATTTTTTACTTTTGTAGTGGTTAGCGTATGTTCATAAAATGATTCACGATATAATCGTAATAATTTTATAGGAACAGATGGTTTTAGTGTTTGTAATGCTTCATATAGGTCCCCGTAGTTACGCAACTCAATATTAATCATGGGGATATGTATTTGGTTGACTTCATACTGGTTGAGTTGAATTTTTATATCCGAATCCTCGTCTTTAGCCCGTGTTATCATAATAAATCGATTACTTAACTTTTCTAACGCCTTAGTATCAAGACAAGCAGCGATATCAGATATGATTTTTCGTATATTGGGGTCAGATAGGGAATATCCCATAAATATAATAGGATACTCAATAAAGATAGTAAGTAGTTTAGCTGCTAAATATTTTGATTGCTCATCAAATTTAGTATAATCAGCTTTGTTGATTACAATTGTATTAGGGTCACTAACGGACCCATGAATTTTATAAATTTCACCTAATTGTTGCAATGATGAGAATAACAAATCTTTTTGACTCACATAGGTTTTAAATTCAGGCATCATATCTTCTATATAGGTGTCATAATTCGTAGTGATAATACCGGATATATTATTAGCTAATATTTCCTTTAATAGATGTTCCTCATTTTCATATTCCGGATTATGAAGCATGATGCGTTGTAGATATTCGGCAATGGCGCACTTGAAAGGAGAGGTCCCTTGTTTAATAAAGTCTTTAGACGTTGTGGACATTTCGAATAAGTCTTGATTAGAAAACCATTGATTATCAAACTCTTCTCCGATAATACTTCCTAATAGTGAGTAGTCATTATTGGCTTGCCGTTTATAATTCGCATAGGCAAATTCATTACTTGGATTTAATAGATTGGAAAAATATTCTAATAATAAATCCCAACTAGGCAGATTACAATAGCGACGTGTTATACCTGAGCCAATAAATAAAAATGGTGTAGTATTGAATGAACTGACAATATTGAGTAATTTTTCTTTGGTTGATTCTGTTTGCAGATTCATAAAAATCCTCCTTCATAGCCGATATATTTATACTGTTAGTATAGCAGAAAATGATAAACATAAATAGGGATTAACAAACAAATGTTTGTGTAAAGTGATATATTGAAAGTCGCTAACATAACAGCGCTATGTTTTTATTTTCCAGTCTATTCCTGTTTTGCAATTCTTTCCTCCTGCGGTATAGTACAACTGTGCCCGGGCAGGAAAGGATTTACAATGACATTCTATTCTGCACAAGATTTTGAACAATACTACGTAACAAATGTAACACGATTTGAACAGATTCGCGATGAAGCATTGGTAGAGGTATGCCAGACGAGAGTACCTATCTGTGATGTGCCCAGTGAACCTATCGATAGTACGGCGGCTAAGATGGAATTGTGCCGGCGCTATCGCCCACTTATCGTAAAATACGAGCGGTTATTGGTGAATCGTACCGTTGAGGATGATGTAGAGGCTATGCTGTGGCTCACCTTTATTGAATCGATTTATACCTATAATCTAGCTGGTACAGTACCTTTTGCGGGATATGTGAAATCGGCTATTCATTTTAAACATCTTAATCACTATAAACGGGTTAAACAACGATGGAATCATGAATTCCATATTCCAGATACAGCGGATGGGGATGAACAATTGGCGATGGATCAAATACCAGATACCATAGATGTAGCTAACCAGATGGTACATCGTGAGGAACGAGTACAACAATATCATTTATTGCGAAGGGCGATGCGTTTATTAAAGGTGGATCAACAACAGTTGATTACCGATATGTATGGACGTGGTTGTAATTTGTCGGATGTTGCAAGACAGCAAAATTGTTCACGTCAATCGGTACAACAACGACATAAACGCATCTTGGATATATTACGTGAATACATGTATAGATATGTAATGTAATATTCAAATTAGAGATAGAGTTAGGAGATGATAATACATAATCAAATGATATAGATAGTATACGTGGCTGCATATAGTTGCATGCTTCATATATTAAAAAATATGATAAATCTATGGGTATATATTTTAAAATTACATATTTACAGGTAAAAGCACATAGGTATACAATGAATGCGAAATGAATGCGCGTTCATGTATAGAGTGGGAATATTCCTTATATAGTTTGTTCGTATTATTTAAGAGGAGACTATTGTATGGAAACAGTGTATGATGAGCATACGAATGTGTCACCCTATGTAGTAGACGACGAGAGAGAATATGTACTACAAGATTGTATGGTCCGCCATCTATGGTGTATGATTCCAGACTATAAATCTGGTGGTAATGTAACCAAATGTTACTACGCGGATGGCACAGATGAGTTAGTACATCGTCCGATGTTACGCCTGTTTTATGATCTAGCAAAATATTTAGCCGTCGATTTACGGGCTTTGCATAATACGATGGGGCAACGAGCCTCGTATAATCAGCCTCGTACCTTGTCTGTGAATATGACTTGGATACCCTTTAAAACAAGAAAACCTGTAGGCAAGGATGGTGCTTATGGATACTTTAATATTGTGGTACCCTTTACCTATATGGTGTCCCATGGGCCTACAGAACAGCAATGCTATATTCATGGTGGTCACACGGAACCAATTTTGCTGTTACATCCACCGACCTATGTGCGGAGAAAACTAGATGCAGCTATGATGGAACATCGACGCTACGTGAGGCGTATACTAGAGTATATGCGGATGTGTGGTAATCCAGATGTACTAGCAGAACTCTATATTGCTTGTCATTTTCATGATAACTAAATAATGGTATGACCTATATCGTCATAGATGATAGACGTGTTTCTATCTCTATGGCGATATTTTTTTGTGAAAGTTTAAATTGTAGATTGAGAATACTTATAAGAAACCAATAAATTCCTGTAGAATATAGAAATTAATGAAATATTAAAATATAAGATAAACTTATCATATGTTATCTAAATATTAAACTAATCTGCAAACTTATGTAAATAATGAAGAAATGATGAATAAAAATGTTGACGGGGGGGGGGCATTTGGTAGCATTATGTCTATAGAGTGTGTACATCCAATATAGGGACAAAAGGAGTGTATAGATATGGGTCTGAATCATATATACAAAGTTATATGGTCAAAAACCAAAAACGCTTGGGTTGTGGTGTCGGAAATTGCAAAACGAGACGGCAAATCTAGCGTTAAATCTGTAGTTACCTCACTAGCTGGTAAAAGTGTGGCAGCTGTGATGGTGGCTATGATTATGTGCGGGGGAGTGGCATCGGCCGCTACTGGTACTCAATATGGTACTGGAGCTACGGCCGCTTATAATACCTCCGTTGCAGTAGGTGAAAATGCACAAGCAACAAATTCTGGAGTTACCTTAGTCGGTGCTAACTCACAAATACAAGGACAATATTCAACTGTTGTAGGTATTAATAATAAGGATTATGGGACGTCAACTAATAATAATGAAATTCTTGGATCAGTCAATAACGTAAAAGGTCAACATAACATCATTGTTGGTAATGGAACTACGATTTCTTCACAAGGTAATGACTCATCAATCAGTAGTGATGCGGAGGGAAATTATAATGTTGCGTTAGGTGATTTTCAACGTATTGGTGGAGATAAAAATGTTTCTATACTTTCCGATGGCTATATACTAAGAGGAAAGCAAAATGTTTCAATTGGGTATGGTAGCAAAGTAACCAGTTATATCACCGATCCTAATTTTTCTACAGCGATTGGTGCTGCTACTGCTCGAGGTGACAGAACCATTGCGATTGGGTACGGTGCACTCGCGGAAAATTTTCATAATAGTGAAACATCTATTGCGATGGGTACATTAGCTCAAGCTACTGATTCTATTGCTATTGGATCAAATAGCACTGGTATGGTGTCTAGTAACAATGCTTCTTTAAATGCACAAGGAAGTTCCGTAAATATAGGTTTCCGTAATGCCCAAGCTACAAATAAAGCCGTTATTCTAGGTTCGAATAATGCTTATAGTGGTGGCACAGTTGTATACTCTGATGGTGGTGTAGTTATTGGTCATGATAATGTTGTTAGAATTGTGAAAAATGGCATAATCATGGGTAGTGGAAATGACATTAATGGTGAATCACAAATAGCGATTGGTACTAATATTCAGTCAAACACTCATTTAAGTGGCGTAAAAGGTGCGGTAGCCATTGGTTATAATTCGGAATTTGCAACCCTTAATAAACCAAGTGGTACTTTAAATATTAATGGGGTAAATTTAGATGCTTCCAATTATGCTGGCAACTCTTCATCCCTAACCTATGGGAATACATTTTCTATTGGTAAACTTAATAATGAACGCCAACTTAAAAATGTAGCCGCCGGTGAGATTTCCGCAACTTCTACAGATGCCATCAACGGTAGTCAGTTATACGAAGCCGTTAGAGCTGTAACCGCTGGTGCAAGCCCTGATGTGTATATGCACGTTAATGATGGTACATCTACACAAGGTGCTGGTGGAGGTAATAATTTAGGTAAAGCCAACGAAAAAAGTGGTGCTTTAGGAAATTATTCCATTGCTGTAGGTAAAAATGCACAATCTCAAGGAAAAAATTCTATTTCCATTGGTTACCAAAGTGGTACCACTAATGATGCGTCTATTGCTATAGGTGGAAATGCTCATGTCAATAGTAGTCATTCAATTGCTATTGGTAGTGATGCCAATACTAGTGGTACTTATAGTATTGCTATGGGGGCAAGCTCTACAAATGGTGATAAAAACTTAGCGTTAAATAATTCATATGTTTATAGTGGAAACGATTCAGTAGCTATAAATGGGAGTCTAGTTGCGGGTAATAATAATATTGCTATTGGAGGTGCATATATAGGTGCAGGCCGAACATATACTCGTGATACTTTTGGGAATCCTACATCAACTATTATGCATATGGAAACCGCAGCACCAACCTTAGGGATATCTAGTATGCAAGGAGAGCAGTATCTAGAACCTGTAAAAAATAGTATTGCTATTGGTAACAATGCATACGTAACTCGTAGCAATACGATTGTTATGGGTGATAAAACTTTTGATAATATTAAGTCCAGTAAAACTGCAACTGATTTTATAGCACCGACTAAAAGTAAATTTTCTAGTATTTTTAGTAGTAGTATAAACTTATATCATGAAGGAACATTAGGGAATTCAGTATATCTTGGACATGATTCTTATGCATTTACTCCCGATGCTTTGACTGATGGTGAAAATTCCTCTAGTGGTGAGAATAGCATCCATACTAAAAAATACGATGCAACTGGCAACATCGTTGTAAGCAACAACACAACAGGCGGTGCATTCGGTAAGGTAAGCAAAGCCACTATCAATGGTGATGAAATCACTGGCTTTGCTGGTGCTCAATCCGTTGGTGCCGTAACAATCGGTGCTGGCGATTATGAACGTCGTATCCAAAACGTCGCTGCTGGTGAAGTATCTGCTACATCTACTGACGGAATCAACGGCTCTCAATTATATGCCGTAGCCGATACATTGTCTAAGAATATATCTGGTTATATGCATGTTAATGATGGGACATCTACACAAGGTGCTGGTAATGCTACAACAAACCTTGGTAAGGCTAATGAAAAAGGCGGGGCTACGGGGAACAGTTCTATTGCTATAGGTGTAAATGCTACAGCACAAGGTAATGTGGCTATAGCCATTGGTGGAAGTTCGACTTATGCTAAGGCTGAACGAAGTATTGCTATGCTTGGTATTGTAGAATCAGGTGCACAGGGTGGTGTGGCAATAGGTTCGAATGCTCGTGTTCAATATGCTAATGGTAGTGCTTTTGGGCAATCAGCATCTAGTAACGCTGAAGGTGCTACTGCGTTAGGTGCGGCTAGCTATGCCTCTGGTGCTGGTTCAGTATCAATAGGTAATAATAATTCTACATATGGTAAATTCTCAGTGGGTATAGGCCCTAGTTCTGGTACAGAAGCTGAAAACTCGGTAGCTATTGGATTGGGCACTAGTGTAAATGGTAGAAATTCAAAAAACGCTGTGGCAATTGGTGGTGCTCAAATTGGATATTCTGCAATGCTCGGTGCTGGACAAGAGGGCACAAACTCTGATAATAGTAATTCTATCGCTGTTGGTAATGGTGTCCAAGTGTTTAGTAAAAATACAGTAGCTATAGGCTCCTATGATAATCGGACTCGTACGTATTTTCATCAATTGGGTTCTACTATCCCTTGGCAAACAGATCAAAATAAACTTATCACACCTGTAACTGTTACAAGACAGCATATGTATGGTGGTACAGATACTGGATATATAGAAGGTACACTTAGTAATTCTGTTTACCTCGGTCATGAATCCTATGCTTTCACCCCAGACGCATTAGTAGATGATGAAAGTCATTTGACTGGTGAACAAAGTATTCACACTAAAAAATACGATTCAACCGGCAACATCGTTGTAAGCAACAACACAACAGGCGGTGCGTTTGGTAAGGTAAGTAAAGCCACTATCAATGGTGATGAAATCACTGGCTTTGCGGGTGCTCAATCTGTTGGTGCCGTAACAATCGGTGCTGGCGATTATGAACGTCGTATCCAAAACGTCGCTGCTGGTGAAGTATCTGCTACATCTACTGATGGTATCAACGGCTCTCAATTATATGCTGTAGCCGATACATTGTCTAAGAATATGTCGAGCTATATGCATATCAATGATGGTACAAGCACACAAACAGTAGGTAATGCGACTACGAACTATGGGTACTCCGGTTCTAAAGCAGGTGCTACAGGTACAAAATCCATTGCAGGTGGTGTTAATGCACAAGCAAGTGGGGAGGAAGCAATTGCTATTGGATCTGGTGCTAAAGCATCTGGTGAAAAATCCATCTCCATCGGTACAGGCAACGAAGTAAAAGGTAATAAATCCAGTGCCATCGGTGATCCATCATACATCGATACCACAGCAACTGGTACACATGTACATGGCAACGATAATGGTACGGCCACAAACCCTATTAAAGCCTCTGAATCTACGTTCATGGGTAATAGAAATCTTGCCGGTACAACTGGTACAACAGGGATTCATGTAGTAGGTAATAATAACTCCGTAGATTCCTCGAATGTTATGGTGATGGGCAATGGCGTAAACGTAGGTACAGGACTAGATGGTGCCGTAGTACTTGGTAATGCAAGTTCTGCTGATCAATATGCAGCGGCTACCGATTCTACTATTAATGGTGTTACCTTCGAAGCTGCTGGTTATGCTGGTAACACAGGCCTTAACAATGGTTCTATTGTATCTGTTGGTGCCACCGGTACAGAACGTCAAATTAAGAACGTCGCAGCGGGTGCCGTTACAGCTACCTCTACAGATGCGGTCAATGGTTCTCAATTGTACAAAACAGCAGAAACCATTCTAAAAATGCCAATTAACATGGCTGGTGACTCAGGTGATACCGTTGGCTTGAAACTTGGTAAAACGGTAAATATTAAAGGTTCTGTTGCCTCTGGTGCCGATGTAACAGATGGAAATATCGCTGTTGTAGGGCATAAGGCAACTAGCACATTGAGCCTCAAAATGGCTAAAAACCTTACAGGTTTAACAAGTGGTACTTTCACAGATGCTACTGGTAACCAAACCGTTATCAATGGTGCTGGTGTAACAGTCACACCTACTGGTACTGGTGCTACACCAATTTCTATTACCACTAGCGGCATCAACGCTGGTAATCAAGAAATCAAAGGCGTTAAAAAAGGCACAACCGACGATGCAGCCGTTAACAAGAAACAAATGGATGATGCATTGGCTGGTATCTCCTCCACATTGACAATCAATGATGGCACAACTGATGGTTCCGTTAATATTAAAACTGGTAAACTCAAGGTTGTTGGTGAAAGCGGTGCAAATGCGCTTGTTACAACTACTGTATCTGGCGATACTATTACCGTTGGTACAAGCACAAAATTACAAAACGCTGTAACCGCTGCAGAAAAATCTGCTGACAAAGACTTGTCTAATTTGTCTACAACTGGTTCTGATAAAGTTAAAACACTTGCCCAAGATGCTGTGAAAGTAGCTGGTACAGGCCTTGCTACTGTTAGCGATGCTACAGCTGCTGGCGTTAAAACATATACAGTCAATGTAGACGAAGGCAAACTTGTTATTGATGATACAACAGGTAAAATTGGTGCTGCTGGTGCTTCACAAGGTACGGTGCAAGGTAAAGATGGCGTTGCCACTACACAAAATGTAGCATCTGTTGTAAATTCTGCCATCGATAAGACAAAACAAGCGTTAGATGATGCTAAACATAACTTTGCTGGTGATGATGCTACCGTTATTAGCCGTAAACATGGCGAACAACTTAACATCAAAGGCGGTGCAAGTACAACAGCATCTGATCTTACATCTGGTAACATCGCAGTCGTAGGTGATACAACAACTGGCACATTAAACATTAAGATGGCAAAAGCCTTAACCGGTTTAACATCTGCTACTTACACCGATGCAGCTGGTAATACACAAACTGTAACAGGTGGTTCCTCTACGATTTCTGATGCAGCAGGTAACTCTACTGTAGTATCTAAAGGTGGCGTAACAACGACTGATGGTACAAATACGACAACAGTAGCCCCTGCTGGTGTAACTGCTACAGATGGTACTAACACAGTTAAGTTGACTGGTTCCGGTATCGATGCTGGCAATACTCAAATCAAGAACGTTGGCAAAGCAACAACTGATGATGCTGCGGTTAATAAGAAACAAATGGATGATGCATTAAAAGGTGCAACAGATAATACTGTTTCGTTAGGTAGTGAATCTGGCTCTACAACAGCTAAGAAATTGAGCACAACTGGTGGTATTAAGTTCAACATTAAAGGTGAAACAGGTGCGAATGCACTCATTACTACATCTGCTACAGGAGATGATGTAACTGTTGCGCCAACCGCTAAATTAACAGCCGCTGTAACTGCAGCTGAAAATGCAGCGAATAAAGACTTGTCCAACTTGACTGCAGCTGGCGATACCTACATCAAGAACCTTGCAAAAACGGCTGCTTCTTGGAATGTAGAAACCAATGGCGGTGGTACGACTGCTGTAGCTGGTGGCGACACTGTTAACTTCATCGATGGCGATAACATCGCTATTACCAATACAGGTCGATCCATTACAATTGGTACCGCTAAAAATGTATCCTTCGATAAAGTCACTGTTGGTGGTATTGTTCTTGATAAAAATACTGGCATTAATGCAGGTAATAAGGAAATTAAAGGCATTGCCGATGGTACTACTGCCGATGCTGCTGTTAATAAAGGCCAAATGGATGCTGCTATCACTGCTGCCGCTAGTGGTTCCTTATCTACTGAAAAGGTAGTAGCTAAGACATTGACTGGTGATAATAACCTTGCTACTGTAACAGGTCAAACTGGTACAGCTAAGGGTGAAACATACCAAGTTGCTGTTTCTGAAAATGCTGTTAAAGCAGTAGCTGCTACTGCTGCACAAGATGCTGTTAAGGTAGCTGGTACAGGCCTTGCTACTGTAAGCGATGCTACAGCAGCTGGTGTTAAAACATACACCGTAAATGTAGATGAAGGCAAACTTGTTATCGATGATACAACAGGTAAACTTGGTGCTGCTGGTGCTACACAAGGTACGGTGCAAGGTAAAAATGGCGTAGCTACTACTCAAAACGTAGCCGATGTAGTTAATAGTGCTATCGATAAGACAAAACAAGCGTTAGATGATGCTAAACATAACTTTGCTGGTGATGATGCGACTGTTATTAGCCGTAAACATGGCGAACAACTTAACATCAAGGGCGGTGCGTCCACTACGGCAACTGATCTTACATCTGGTAACATCGCAGTCGTAGGTGATACAACATCTGGCACATTAAATATTAAACTTGCCAAAGTATTAACTGGTTTAACCTCTGCAACCTATACAGATGCAGCTGGTAATACACAAACTGTAACAGGTGGTTCCTCTACGATTTCTGATGCAGCTGGTAATTCTACCGTTGTATCTAAAGGTGGCGTAACTACGACTGATGGTACGAATACAACAACTGTTGCTCCATCTGGTGTAACTGCTACAGATGGTACTAACACAGTTAAGTTGACTGGTTCCGGTATCGATGCTGGCAATACTCAAATCAAGAACGTTGGTAAAGCAACAACTGATGATGCTGCGGTTAATAAGAAACAAATGGATGATGCATTGAAAGGTGCAACAGATAATACTGTTTCGTTAGGTAGTGAATCTGGCTCTACAACAGCTAAGAAATTAAGCACAACTGGTGGCATTAAGTTCAACATTAAAGGTGAAACAGGTGCGAATGCACTCATTACAACATCTGCTACAGGCGATGATGTAACCATTGCTCCAACTGCTAAATTGACAGCTGCCGTAACGGCTGCCGAAAAATCTGCTGATAAAGACTTGTCCAACATTTCTCCTGCTGGTGAAACAGTGATCAAAAACTTGGCAGCTACATCTGCACAAGATGCTGTTAAGGTCACTGGCACAGGTTTAGCTACGGTATCTGATTCCACTACTGGTGGTGTAAAAACATACAATGTAGATGTGAAGACTGGTAACCTTGTGGTAACTGCGGCTGGCCAAGTTGGTGCAAATGGCACAACAGGTGCAGGCGGTGCCGCTGGTGCTGATGGCGTAGCCACTACACAAAATGTAGCATCCGCTATTAACGATGCCATCACTAAATCCAAAACTGATACAGCACAAGCTATTGCTGATGCAGAACACAAATTCGATGGCGATACAGGTACCACCTCTGTACGTAAACACGGTGAAGTCTTATCCGTTAAAGGTGGCGTAACGGCTACTACTGATTTGACAACAGGTAATATCGGTGTCGTATCCGATGGTGCAGGTACATTGAACATCCGCCTTGCTAAAGTATTAAGCGGTTTAACATCTGCTACTTACACAGATGGTGCTGGTAATACACAAACTGTAACTGGTGGTTCCTCCACAATTACAGATGGTGCTGGTAACACAACGACTATCACTAAAGGTGGCATGACAACCACTGATGGTACAAATACAACTACTGTTGCTCCTGCTGGTGTAACTGCTACAGATGGTACTCATACCGTTACTCTTGGTGGCGCTGGTATCAGTGCAGGTGGTACAGAAATTAAGAATGTTGGTAAAGCAACTACTGATGATGCTGCTGTTAACAAGAAACAAATGGATGATGCTGTGAAGGCAGCTACAGATTCCATCAGCACATTAGGTGATAACAAAGTATCCTTAGGTAGTGATTCTGGTACAACAACAGCTAAGAAATTAAGCACAACTGGTGGTATTAAATTCAACATTAAAGGTGATACTGGTGCGAATGCACTCATTACAACATCTGCAACAGGCGATGATGTAACGATTGCTCCAACAGCTAAGTTGAGTGCTGCTGTAACAGCTGCTGAAAACTCTGCTAATAAAGACTTGTCCAACTTGTCTGCTGCTGGCGATACCTACATCAAGAACCTTGCTAAAACAGCTGCTTCTTGGAATGTAGAAACCAATGGTGCAGGTACAACGGCTGTAGCTGGTGGCGAAACTGTGAACTTCATCAATGGCGATAACATTGCTATTACCAATACAGGTCGATCCATTACTATTGGCACTGCTAAGAACGTATCCTTCGATAAAGTCACTGTTGGTGGTATTGTTCTCGATAAGAATACTGGCATTAATGCAGGTGGTAAGGAAATTAAAGGCGTTGCTAATGCTACATCCGCCGATGCTGCAGTTAACAAAGGACAATTAGATGCCGCTGTATTATCTGCTGCTGGTGGTGCTCTATCCATTGAAAAGGTAGAAGCTGGTTCTGTAGCTAATGGTAAATTAGCCGCTGGCGATAACAACTTGGCTAGTGTATCCGGTCTTACTGGTACTGCTAAAAATGAAACATATACAGTAACTGTTTCTGAAAATGCTGTTAAAGCGGTAGCACAAACAGCAGCACAAGATGCTGTAAAAGTGGCTGGTACAGGCCTTGCTACTGTTAGTGATGCTACAGCTGCTGGTGTTAAAACATATACAGTGAATGTAGATGAAGGCAAACTTGTTATCGACGATACTACTGGTAAAATTGGTGCGAATGGTGCTACACAAGGTACGGTGCAAGGTAAAAACGGCGTAGCCACTACGCAAGATGTAGCATCTGTAGTAAATAGTGCTATCGATAAGACAAAACAAGCCTTGACCGATGCAAAACATGATTTTGCTGGTGATGATGCAACAGTAATTAGCCGTAAACATGGCGAACAACTTAACATCAAGGGCGGTGCGTCCACTACGGCAACTGATCTTACATCTGGTAATATCGCTGTAGTAGGTGATACAACAACTGGTACATTGAACATTAAGTTGGCGAAAGCCTTAACCGGTTTAACATCTGCTACGTATACAGATGCAGCTGGTAATACACAAACTGTAACTGGTGGTTCCTCTACAATTACGGATGGTGCTGGTAACACAACGACTATCACTAAAGGTGGCATGACAACCACTGATGGTACAAATACAACGACTGTTGCTCCTGCTGGTGTAACTGCTACAGATGGTACTAACACTGTTAAATTGACTGGTTCTGGTATCGATGCTGGCAATACACAAATCAAGAACGTTGGCAAAGCAACTACTGATGATGCTGCTGTTAACAAGAAACAAATGGATGATGCTGTGAAGGCAGCTACTGATTCCATCAGCACATTAGGAGATAACAAAGTATCCTTAGGTAGTGATTCTGGCACAACAACAGCTAAAAAATTAAGCACAACTGGTGGTATTAAATTCAACATTAAAGGTGATACTGGTGCAAACGCGTTGATTACAACATCTGCCACAGGCGATGATGTAACCATTGCTCCAACAGCTAAGTTGACAGCTGCTGTAACGGCTGCCGAAAAATCTGCTGATAAAGACTTGTCCAACATTTCTCCTGCTGGTGAAACAGTGATCAAAAATTTGGCAGCTACATCTGCACAAGATGCTGTTAAGGTCACTGGCACAGGTTTAGCTACGGTATCTGATTCCACTACTGGTGGTGTAAAAACATACAATGTAGATGTGAAGACTGGTAACCTTGTAGTCAATGCGGCAG